>JARYLI010000002.1 GCA_029907715.1 Methanothrix sp. | reverse complement strand
GTCGAAGAGCGAGTTCCAGGAAAACAAGGATTGAAACCCGTCGGGATGTGGAACTGGCGGAGGTTCTGGAGGAGTCGAAGAGCGAGTTCCAGGAAAACAAGGATTGAAACTGATCTATCTTGAACGGGCCGGAGCGGTTGCATTGCTCACAGTCGAAGAGCGAGTTCCAGGAAAACAAGGATTGAAACTGCGTGTGTAATCGAGCTTGCGGTCGAAAACATCAGGGAAAAGTCGAAGAGCGAGTTCCAGGAAAACAAGGATTGAAACTCACAGACGCAAGATAGTCCTCCGGCTCCTTCAGCTGTCGAAGAGCGAGTTCCAGGAAAACAAGGATTGAAACTCTCAACGAAGGCCTCGTTGATGTGGATCTCACAGTCGAAGAGCGAGTTCCAGGAAAACAAGGATTGAAACGTCTCCTTCTACGGGTGGCACAGTAAACACAGCATGGGGCGTCGAAGAGCGAGTTCCAGGAAAACAAGGATTGAAACTAGGCCCCGACCCGCGGTACGGCGTTGCTAGAGAGGTCGAAGAGCGAGTTCCAGGAAAACAAGGATTGAAACTATGACGAAAGTTAAAATTGAATGGGATAAGTCCTGGGTTGTCGAAGAGCGAGTTCCAGGAAAACAAGGATTGAAACTCTCCGGCGCCCGTCGCGCTTTTGGATTTCCGCCACGACGAGTCGAAGAGCGAGTTCCAGGAAAACAAGGATTGAAACCGTCAGATACAATTACGGAGCATCAGAGATCTGCAGAGTCGAAGAGCGAGTTCCAGGAAAACAAGGATTGAAACATATATATGCTCAAAGACCCAGATATTGCAGAGAAGTCGAAGAGCGAGTTCCAGGAAAACAAGGATTGAAACATAACAATGAGACAGAGGGTGAAGAGCAATTGTTCGAAGGTCGAAGAGCGAGTTCCAGGAAAACAAGGATTGAAACTCCGAAATCCAACCAAGTTTCCCACGGTCCGGCGCGTCGAAGAGCGAGTTCCAGGAAAACAAGGATTGAAACCGGTTGGATATCCGATAGCAGAAGAACCCACGATATATGTCGAAGAGCGAGTTCCAGGAAAACAAGGATTGAAACTCGTTAGTCGTTTCGCCACGCGCCGGAAGCCCTCCGAGTCGAAGAGCGAGTTCCAGGAAAACAAGGATTGAAACATGATGTTCCGCAGTCACGCCGTGCAATCATCAATATTGTCGAAGAGCGAGTTCCAGGAAAACAAGGATTGAAACTCGGTTGAAGAAGCGGAAAGACAGCTCGAAGAGGCCGAGTCGAAGAGCGAGTTCCAGGAAAACAAGGATTGAAACAGCTTTCGATAAAGAGATCATAATCTAAGTCTTCATGTCGAAGAGCGAGTTCCAGGAAAACAAGGATTGAAACTGAACCGCTGACGAATGGTGAACTGGCGGTGCTCAGAGTCGAAGAGCGAGTTCCAGGAAAACAAGGATTGAAACACACGTCTGTCCGACGTAACTGTCCAGGTATTTGTAGAGTCGAAGAGCGAGTTCCAGGAAAACAAGGATTGAAACGTTGAACTGAAAGATCCCGCGGAGGAAAAAACGCGTTGTCGAAGAGCGAGTTCCAGGAAAACAAGGATTGAAACCCTTTTGAGGAGTCAACTTCCTTGTCAGGGCATTCAAAGTCGAAGAGCGAGTTCCAGGAAAACAAGGATTGAAACTCTCCGGCGCCCGTCGCGCCTTTGAATCTCGGCCACGACGGTCGAAGAGCGAGTTCCAGGAAAACAAGGATTGAAACAAGACATCCTGATCTGGGATCCACAATGGGAACCCCGTCGAAGAGCGAGTTCCAGGAAAACAAGGATTGAAACGCTGAGATCGCTGATCTTCAGCGCTCTTGAATCATGTCGAAGAGCGAGTTCCAGGAAAACAAGGATTGAAACGTGCGACGAATGTGGTGGAACAATCCGGTATGACGAGTCGAAGAGCGAGTTCCAGGAAAACAAGGATTGAAACATCGCGATGGGCCGAAGTCCTCGGGTGAATAGCTCATGTCGAAGAGCGAGTTCCAGGAAAACAAGGATTGAAACCTGAATCAGAAAATTGCAACTGACCAGTGAGCACCAGGTCGAAGAGCGAGTTCCAGGAAAACAAGGATTGAAACGATCCGAGGTAATACGCGACAATCATCCCTGCCATTGTGTCGAAGAGCGAGTTCCAGGAAAACAAGGATTGAAACTCTAGTGACCGAGTGGTCTACCAATAGTGATGTCACTGTCGAAGAGCGAGTTCCAGGAAAACAAGGATTGAAACGGCACAGGGAAATATGAAAATGTCGAAACGGACAAAGTCGAAGAGCGAGTTCCAGGAAAACAAGGATTGAAACAAAACCGGATTAAAAATCGGTTGATGAGGCTCAAACAGTCGAAGAGCGAGTTCCAGGAAAACAAGGATTGAAACTACTGAAAACCAGTTGATGTCAATGTGTCATGCCTTGGTCGAAGAGCGAGTTCCAGGAAAACAAGGATTGAAACTCAAAAATTGATTGGAGTGGAGTTTGGAGTTCACTGAAAGTCGAAGAGCGAGTTCCAGGAAAACAAGGATTGAAACACATAAAGCTGTAAAAATCCTTGCCTGGTGAGCCATTGTCGAAGAGCGAGTTCCAGGAAAACAAGGATTGAAACGATTTCTCAATCTCAATTTCTTCCTGATCTGGATCGCGTCGAAGAGCGAGTTCCAGGAAAACAAGGATTGAAACTATCTGTAAGAATTTTTATAATGTCGGATCGACTGCGGTCGAAGAGCGAGTTCCAGGAAAACAAGGATTGAAACAAGAAAATTGCAGAGAGAGTCGATGAGCAGGTCGTCGTCGAAGAGCGAGTTCCAGGAAAACAAGGATTGAAACCGATGTTTGGAGAAAGTGCTGCAAAAACAGCAGCGATGTCGAAGAGCGAGTTCCAGGAAAACAAGGATTGAAACTTCCTGCATTTTTGCACGCCGGATACGCCTCACCATAGTCGAAGAGCGAGTTCCAGGAAAACAAGGATTGAAACTACATCCTCGCATACCATGCAGCAACAGCGACCGCGTCGAAGAGCGAGTTCCAGGAAAACAAGGATTGAAACAATATTTAGTGGGCGCGATGGAAAAGGACGAGATCGAGTCGAAGAGCGAGTTCCAGGAAAACAAGGATTGAAACTATGCACGCCGATATGATACTTTGCAATCATCCGGGTCGAAGAGCGAGTTCCAGGAAAACAAGGATTGAAACTTTTCGCTGGCGATTTTTTCAACGGGCAGCACATCAGTCGAAGAGCGAGTTCCAGGAAAACAAGGATTGAAACTTACTATCCGGTGGTGTTTCGTAACGAGCCGCCGACTGTCGAAGAGCGAGTTCCAGGAAAACAAGGATTGAAACTCTCAGGATGTACCCTGAGTTGCAGATCCGGCGTCATCGTCGAAGAGCGAGTTCCAGGAAAACAAGGATTGAAACCAGATAGCGAATTTAGATTCGCACTTCTCGAATAGTGTCGAAGAGCGAGTTCCAGGAAAACAAGGATTGAAACTCGCTGATCTCAGCCCTTTTGGCAGTGGGGTTGAAATGGTCGAAGAGCGAGTTCCAGGAAAACAAGGATTGAAACTAATGAAGTTGTGAGGTGAAAACCAAATGGTGTATAGTCGAAGAGCGAGTTCCAGGAAAACAAGGATTGAAACTCGTGTTAACGAATTCGCTCCAGACTCCCCCAACATCGTCGAAGAGCGAGTTCCAGGAAAACAAGGATTGAAACCCTGTCGGGGCAATTTGCATTTGGAAGGGATCGGCAGGTCGAAGAGCGAGTTCCAGGAAAACAAGGATTGAAACTTTCGAAGGTCAGGCGTTCCGTTCGTTCCATCACAGTCGAAGAGCGAGTTCCAGGAAAACAAGGATTGAAACAGGTTGTCTTAGTATACACCATTCAGCTCACCTTCTGTCGAAGAGCGAGTTCCAGGAAAACAAGGATTGAAACTGTCTTCCTCGACAGGCAGCTGCCGGAACACGCCCCGCGCATTGTCGAAGAGCGAGTTCCAGGAAAACAAGGATTGAAACCTCCCGAATGGCATTGATATCGACTGGCAGCGGCCCTCGTGTCGAAGAGCGAGTTCCAGGAAAACAAGGATTGAAACATCTTCCATCGGTCGAAAATAAAATTGCATTCGGGTCGAAGAGCGAGTTCCAGGAAAACAAGGATTGAAACTCGATCAAAACTAATTTCTTGACACCAGTCAGAGCGTCGAAGAGCGAGTTCCAGGAAAACAAGGATTGAAACATATATTATTCTGGTGGAAATAAACACGGGTCCGATGTCGAAGAGCGAGTTCCAGGAAAACAAGGATTGAAACAAACGCGCGGCTAAGGCGGCGTCACATCGACCACCTGCCCAGGCCTGTACGCAGGTGTGTGCGACGCGACGACGACCGCGCCGAGTCGGGGGTCAAAAACCGCGATCGCCCCCGCGGGAGAGCCGTGGAGGCGATGAAGGGCGAGACCGTATCTCCAGATCGGCGCACGCCCCTCCACGACGACAAGCGCACCCCGCGGGATGGGCGGCAGCGGCGGCAGCGGTTCATCCGGCGCGATCGGCGACTCGACCCCGATGTGGTAGAAGACAACGCTCTCCATCAAACCGCCTGCCGTATGTTGAAGACCTGCGCAACCCTCGCGTTCAGCCGCACGTCACCTGCGAGGTACATCTGCGCAAGACTGCGAACATCTTCAGGCTTCACAATGTTGCACTCATAGAGCCTCGATCTGTCCTCCAGATGCTCCTTGATATTACCGGTCTCGGAATCGATCACGTTATCAGAGGTCGTGACAAGATAGGATCGAACACGAAGTGCTCCGAGCTGCTTCCGTATCGCCTCAATCTTGTACAGCGTATCACTCCCCTCCCTGTCGTGCTCCTGCCCGCCGCTCTTGCACTCCACGATCCTGAGGGACTGATCTGTCATGAACACAACATCCAGATCGTTCTGGAGCTTCTCGTTCTTCATTCCAATCTGCAAACCGAGATGCACATCCCAGACACGATCAAGCCCCCTCAGCAACCCCCATGTGAAGACCTCAAGCCAGCCGCCTGTGAGGAACCTGACAGCGTATTTATCCAGGGCGCCTGTGAAATGCCCACCATCACATGCCAGACCAAAGCTCGAAGCGATCATCTCACGCAGATGACCATCGTTCAGAAATAGACCATCTGATTCTGAGATCTTGAGTCCCCTGTCCCTGCCCCTCCGCTCGTTCGATATCCTCGATAAATTCGCGAGAAGCCCGAGAATGGCGCCATTCTGGCTCCTCGCCGCGATCTCCGCTGCAAGACCAAGCCACCTCTCGCTCCGCCCCTCGTTCTCCCTGATCTTGCTGTAATTGAGAACGTCAAAGCCGTAGCCTGCGAGGAACTCAGCCACAGATATCCTGTGGCTCAGAGGTATGTCCGCTCCACCCGAGAAGTCCAGCGCCCTCGACTGGTCAGACGCGGAGACATAGATTATCCTGGCATTCTTCTTTTGCCTGAAAAACCCGTATGCCCCTATGCTCATCGGCTTCGTGCCGCCTGTGATGTTCACGATCCACTCCGCATCTCTGTATCTCTCATAGACCCCTTTCAGCGCCCTCTCAGTCTCCTCTATTGAGTCACCATCCTCCAGCGACACGATCTCATTTCTTGTGATGTAATCCTGACCTCCGATCGCAAGGGCTTTCAGGAATCTGTTTGCAGCCTCCCTCCTTTTCATCCCCTCGGTCTCAAGCAGCACGAGGAGATCCGGCCGCAGCTCGTGAACGCCCAGCAGGTTCGGCACGTGCTGCTCACTGATAAGACAGAGCATCGCTTTCATCCCTCAATCTCCTTTGTCTCGTACTCCTTGTACTTACTCAGTGTCTTTTTCATATTATTCGTGAGTGGGTTATCCCACCATCCTTTAGTTTGATACGTCCTTTTTATCTCTTGAAAGACTGCACGCTTCAGCTCCGCATTCTCGATTTTGTTCCAGCTATCAAATAACATCTTGTGGTCGGTTTTGAAAATCTCCTCCACGCTCTTTCCCATTTCTTCGGCGAGCTTCTCCAGCCACTCGCGCCCCGGTGTCATGGGCTCTGGCGCCGCTTCCTCTGGGGTCTCTGCTTCGATGCAGGCGAACCTGCCGTATCCGACTGCGGTCTTTGCGCCCGCGCCGATCTCCTGCAGTGCCTCTTTGAGCCATCCGATCACCTTCTCGCAGTCCTGAGTGGCTTCTTTTCTCGGAATCACCCCAAAGAGGAACTCCTGGCCCTCAGCGACAGCGAGGAACGGTATCGGCACAGGGCTGTGCCAGTCAGCAGGCCAGCCCTCTGGAGGTTTATCACCTCTGTAGTACGGCCCGTAGTGAGGCGTCATTATCTCCGCCTTCAGCTCCACAGGTCTGACCGGCATGGCGTCCAGGAAGATAACGGATCCCACACTGCCTGCGCCATCCGGTCCGAAGATCCTGCGGATCTCCCCGTTGTCCAGATTCCTCCACAGCCGCGCCCAGGCCCTCACAATTCCCTTAACAGATGAGCCAGGAAGGTATGGGACGCCGAGCGTGTGGTGCCACGCGAAGCCGTTCTCCACAGGATGGCTCCTCCCGAGGCCTGTGACGAACGGCGCGGTGGTCCTGAAGAGCATGGCCTTTCCGCCCGAATTTGAGATCAGGGAGATCACACGCTCCTTGATCTCCCTGAGGAGAGCCTCATCTCCCACATTCCTCACAACAGTCCTGATCCACTCCTTCTTGCCGTTATCCCCCAGGCTGTTGAAATCATCGTTCCACATGTCGCAGAACTTGTCGTACCAGAGCCCTGCGTTTCCTTCCACACACTTGGGCTCAGAAATGGTTCTGTAAAGAGGCAGTGGCATGATCACGCCTCCTTATCCTTCTCCAGGAAGGCCTGGCTGAACTTCTTCAGCCATTCAAGGTACGCCAGCGCCTCAGCCTGGGCGAGAACGTACTGCTTCTGATCGCCATCAACAATCGCCTTCATCAGATTCTCCTCAGCTGAGTAGATTCTCCTCGTGCGAATCCAGCCCGCGACCAGCTCGTAGAGCTTGTTATGGGCTTTTTTGTCATCACTCATCTCCTCCGCCCTGCCCGCAGCTGCAAGCTCGCCAGCCATCGCCTGGCCCAGGCCGTTCATCACTATGGCAGGAGGCAGGCGCTCCACGTAGCTTCGGAATTTGCCCGCCCAGCTTTTACCCCTGATGGAGTTCACAGCCTCCAGCGCATGTTTCGCACGCTCCTGCTCCAGACTCCTCTCACTCATCTCCCCTCACCCTGCTTCTGGATCTTCACAGCAAACCACCCCATCCCCACGGTCTCGTTCCCGCCGAGCTGGAGGTAGGGTTTCGTCTCGAACATAGACTGCACTTTGCCCAGCGCACCATCCTTGCGCTCGAATACCATCGCATACATCAGGGTGTCTGGAGCTAGCGCCTCCTCGTACCAGAGGTTCTTGCTCTTCTTGTTGTCATCCAGCTTGTTTCTGGCGATCACAGGCAGGCCATAGCTGGCAAACCACCCGAAATCATCATCGCTGATGATCACAAGCTGCCTCTCGAGCCTGGATGCGGTCTGCTTGTGAGGCACCATCTTCTTCAGAGCATCAATCAGCGCACCATCTATCCCGTTAGATCTCTGGAACTCCCTCTCCTCCAGAAAGATCTGATTTAGATCGTCGGTGCAGCAGGCTTTACCCCTTTCAACGCTCGCTCCCTCAAATCCATCAGATATGCCGCAGAGCCTCATGTCCCTGCTCAGCCTCTCCAGGATGTGTGGACAGGTGACCCACCTGTAAGATCCGGTGAGGCTCCTCACCGGAAGGAGGAGAAGCCTGGCGTCGGATACCAGCACATCTCCCGCCCTGTCCTGGTCGCCGAAAATCGATTCGTCCATCCCTCTCTCTCTGGCAGCGTCCCTCAGCGCGCCTTTCAGACTGGATCCAGCTATTACCGGATAGCTGGTCACAGCCTCTCTCGCCACAGGCAGATCCACAAAACCCTCAGACCTGCCTGCTCCTGAATGTATGTGGGTTTCGGCAAGCATGCCGAGCATCATGCCTCTCATGATCTCCAACCTCACCAAATGCCTAGAGCAATCTCTCCAAAACCAAATCCTGTGTACTCTCCTATCCTGCTCACGCTCATAACATCGTTCAGCTCATCCGCCTCAGCCTCGCAGAACCAGACGGATCCCGGTGGAATGAACGGCTTGAGCTCCACAGGTCTCCTGTTAACAGAATCCCAGCCACCGATGCGAAGGGCTCGCCCCACGCAGGCTGATACAACCTCCCCAGGAACCCCGGGAATGCTCTCTCCCGGACGGGGCCACCTCCCCAGAAACGCCGGGGTGATATGCACCAGCGTGAATCTGACCCGTCCGTCGATCGGCCCGATCTCCTGCCTGATCTCAGAGACGCCTTTTCCTGGGCTGAGCATCTCGACACACCCCATCCGCCCCTCTCCGCCGATGGGCATCACCGCGCCGTCCAGCTTTTCCAGGAGGCCCTCATCGATCCCCTCAATGCCCATGATCAGATGCACTCCGCGCACAAGCCTGATCCTGTTTATCGAGTAAAGATGCGCTTCCTTAGCTGTTCTTGTATCCCTTTCTCTCTCAAGACCGACAGCGTACTCCGTCCCACATAACTCCTTCCTCGGGATCACCCGTCCCTCCGGAACCTCTCCCCTCAATACCTGTTTCAGCTGATCTCCATTTACGTATCCTGACAGCTGCTTCATGCCATCGATTTTCTCCGCTGTGGGAAGCCTGACCCTTCCAAGATCGCACTCCACCTCCTCCCCGGGACGGAGTAGCCTCATCTCGTACCCGCTGTCGTTCCTCTTCCCGAGTAGGTTCAGCGGCGCTGGATACAGCATCTCGGGACCGCGATCTCCCTCCCTGCAGAGCAGCGGTCCCCTGAACCTGAGACCAGCCAGATCATACCCATCCCCGAGCACCCTGCAGATCTCTTCACTCCACTTCCCTTCACGCCAGCCCATGCTCCGGGCGAGGTGCGCCCTTATCGCTCCGACCACAGTGAACGCGCTTGGGGGAAAGAGCCCCCCAACGTCTGATGTCGCCTCTCCCAGATGGAACGGCCTTCCGTCCCTGAAGAACCAGGAATCCACCGGGGTGATTCTGAGATACATCATTCCTGAACCCCCTTCTGTGACAGGAACTTCACAAGCAGCATGCCATCCGCGCAGATCTCCTTGCCAGTTGCCCCCTCATGCTCAGGGCCCCGGTGCCTACAGCTCACAGAAAGAAGCCCCCTCACGTATTCACTCGCGCTCTCGCGAACATCCGCTGTTATCTCAGAGCTGTGCTCCAGTGCGTTGAGGTACTCTGCCTGCAGGAGCGCCTTGATATCCAGTCCTTCGAGACGAGAGAGATCGAAGAACATTCCCGGGCTCCATCGATGTTCGCCTGAGAGCATGAGCAGCAGCTCTCTCGACTTGTAGAAGAATGAGCTCGACGCCTCTATGCCGTCAGGTTTCTCTGAGAGATTCTTCGCCAGCCGCTCCAGAACGACCTCGTTCTCTGGAGATACAGCACCCTTCCAGGAGCTGACCCATCTGCAGTACCTGCCGCTGCCCTTGAGGACGCTGACAGCCATGCTTCCCCTGCCGTTCTCATCCTTCGCTATATCGTCCAGGATGGAGTGCGCCTCTCGCATAACAGAGCGGAGCGGCACGCGATGGCTGGCGAAGACCAATCCCGCTGATATGGTCGCCTCCATCCCCTGAGCTTCGAACGACTCCGCGAAACTGACAGAGAGCCTGTACGCGCAGCTCATCGCTCTTTCAACAGGCAGCATCGCGAGGACGTCGTCTCCACCCGCGTACACCAGGACTCCAAGGTTATCTTGCACGACACGCTCAACATCTTTTGCGAAGGATGCAAGAGCTCTGCTCACAGCCTCTCCACTCTCCCTGATCAGCCTCCCCATGTTGTCCCCGTCCATGCGGAGCATGGCGTAGAATGGAGAGGGTTTCCCCTTTTTATTGTAAAGCTCCTCAAGGCATTCAATAAGCTCTTCCCGCCTTCTCCTCACATCCTCCGGTTCATCCCCATCCTCCGGGGTCATTTTGAGTGGGGTGCTCTTCGGGTTCTTCAGGGAGGTGGTGTGGTAGAAGTTCGCATCGATCTCCAGGAACAGGTCTTTCCTTCCGAAGATCTGCTCTGCAACACCCTCTCTCCGTATGTGCTCCGCATAGCTAAACGCCTTTTTCGCGTAGTCGTTCGCATAATCCCTCTCAGCTGATTCAATTACAGCACTGAGCCATGGTATCGCTGCCACGTAGAGCGTGGAGGGCCAGCGATCCGCGGAGACCTCCCATCCTATGGCATCCTCTGCCACCGATGGGAACATCCTCTTGATCAGGGCGATCGCGCAGAGCCGTTCATCGCTTCTGAGATCCATCCCGCTGGTCTCCTGGCGTATCTTTTTCCAGAAATCATCCTGCTTTTTCCTCTCAATGGATCTCACATAGCCTGAGATCTCCTGCCAGTCGCTCATGATAGTGCAGTGATCTCCCTCTTCAATGGTCGGTCGACCGTCTGACCAGTCTGTGCAGATCCTCCAGTTCTTGCGCGCCTCCATTCCCTCCATCGCGCCGATCGTCCAGTGGATCTCCCAGAAGTTATTCACCTGCCTCTCCCAGATCTCACGCGTGTTCTTTCCCTGATCTGCGACGCCCTCCACATATTTCTTCCACACACTGTCTGCGATCTTCTTCCACCTGCTCCTCACACCCTCCGCGGCGCTTCTGGCAGCGCCAGCAGGATCTTCCGCAGATGCCACGAACCTGTTGGGAAGTGTGCCGATCCGGGGTGGTGCACCCTCACCATCACTCTCGATCCAGCGGAGCAGCTGATCTCCCTCTACATCTGGAACCTTTATTCTGCCATCACATCTCCGTATCTCAGCCATGGCGCATCCGGAGAGGTACGAGAGGAGAAACGAGCCGCTCCAGAGGTCTCTCGTACGGCGCGCCTGCCCGATGAAACCCTGGACAGGACCGATGGTGAAGTTTATCATCTTCTCTTCTGCGCTCATCAAATCACCTTCACCCAGGGCGTCTGTTTCAGGAAATCCTTGATCACCATGAGCTCCTCAGCCTCTTCTGTGTCCAGATTGACGCGAGATTCCGGGAAGCTGCTGGAGTCCACCGACATCCTCCGACCACCATCCTTTTTCTTTTCTTCCGTGGCTCTCATCAGAATTTTTTCCCCTGGTGGCAGGAACCTCGCAGGCATCAGAGCTGCAATTGCGGTGTATTCATCATCATTCAGCATCTGGACGTGGATCAGCAGCGGGCTCGCCCTGCGATCGTGGTTTGTACCTCTTATCTCGAGGTTCTTTTCCAGATCCTTGAAGTGATAGTTGTGAGGCAGACCGAAGAAAAGGCGCCGTGGATGTCCGTTTACCTGTTCCCCCAGAGCTATCTTCTTGGCGAGCGCTGTGTCCCTTTCGAATCTGCTCGCAGACGATATTCCCCTTGGTTTTTTTCTCCTGCCCAGCCGGTACTCCTGCATACTTATGCCTACTTTGTCCAGGAGCTCCAGAGGGTCTTTATCTTCATGGTTAAAAATACAGACATTCGTCTTTGAACTGAAGGCAGTGTACTCCGGCAGTCCTTCGTGGAGATTCAAAGCCTCAAAAAGCCCTTTTATCTCTCTCTCCAGCGCACTCCTGTCTTCGGGACAGCTGAATTTCTTCTTGCCATCCACATTCAGCTCGATCAGATTGAACGACCCGAATCCTCTCCTCGATCTCGATCCGAGGCCTCCAAATAAGCCCATCGCGATCAGTGCCTTCGAGAGCTGATCTGTGGATTCATCAGGAGCTTCCGGAGCTTTCCCATCTTTCGGCCGAATCCGGATCCTCAATATCGCATCAACGGGCGGTTTAAGATAATCTCGAGTCAGCTTTCCCTTCTCTATGGGACCGTATCCCAGGTACATCAGGCCCTGGCGTTTTTCAAAAAAGCTTTCGTTTGTGAATTTTGCATTCGCTCCACACAGATCCATGATCACCCCGGACTGCCCGTGCTCTGTGCTCCCGAAGATCCGGCCCTCCAGATCTCGAATCTTGCTGAGATCCCCTTTACACCAGTTCCATGCGAGAGCGCGCCACCAGAACCTGAGGGCACCCTTTATGCCCGGAACGCGCAGCTCCGGCGTACTCTGATCTGCCCCGCCCATGAAGAGCGGTGTAACGATACGGAACTTCGCCTCTATCATATCCCTGCATCCTCCAAAAAGACCACCACCCCCTCGACGTAGGGGTTCAGCTTCTGCTCATCAACTGAACGGTTATCGATGACCGCGATCCATCTGACATTTCTTCCCAAGTGCTCCGCCCTCCTTGCCAGCTGGATGACCGCATACTGCATGGCAGCTGTGCCACCCGTCAGGTTGCACACAACCTCATCGAATCTTACAAGACGATCCTCTGATTCATCCACGATCTTTTTGATCCCATCGAATGAATGCGCATTCATCTCCTCAATCTTGAAATCGCCACTGTAACCAGCCCTTCTTGCAAGTTCATCCCATCTGCTCACAGTTTCATGTGATGCAATCACCAGACACTCCTCTGGATTCTCTTCTCTCAGAGCATTGTACAGAAAGCCGGGGTGAAGGCCAAGCGCTGAAATAAGAAGCCTGCCAGATCCACCACCGAAACCGCAATCCCAGAACGAATTGTCATCGAGGCGCTGCTTCAGATCCTTCCACCACTCAGGAATCCCGATCTGCTTACCGCTCACTTCAGCCTTTGTCATTCCGTGGTGGTGCAGCTTATTTCTGGCATCGATAATGGAGCTCCAGATTCCTGCCAGCTTTTTCCTGTCATCTGTGAGAGCTGAGCCTTTCTTTTTGCTGTAATCCACAAGAGCTCCGATACATCGCTCGATCCTCTTCCGCTGTGATCTGTCGAGCCAGTTCTTCTTTCCATCACTGAGCATCAGCCTGCTTATGACCAGCTCTCTGATCAGCCCGATGGCGTTATTGTGGTAGCCAGCCTCGAAGTATGCGTCGATGAGCTTTTCCTGCCTGTGGATCTCCTCGAGATCGAGGACCAGATCCCTCTTTTCCACCCCATCCGCTACCCTGAAGCGCTCTGCTGCTTTTCCTATCTCCAGCAGAAGATCATCTGCCAGCGGGATTCCTGTAGCCGAAATATCGCCTTCCCTGCGGAACTCCGCTATTCGTCCCTGCAGAGCCGCTGAAGACATGCCGAGCTCCAAAGGGAGACCCATGCCGAACAGCTCTGCAAAATCCCTTGCAGCGCTTGCGACTGCATTGTACTTCTTCTTCGCCATATCAGGAATGCGCTCATCCGGCCTTTTCATCCCCTGCCCGTAATCGCTAAGCTTTTTCGCCAGAGCCTTCGGATTGCTCATGTCCCTGAAGGACTGGACGACATGGAACCAGTCCACCATCTCAAGGAGAATGCTCAGATCCATAAATGGGGCCGCGCCATCCGGGTTCTTTGCATCCAACCTTCCGTACCAGATCTTTTTGATCTTAACATCCTTCAGAGCCTTCAGATACAGGCATGCGGTGAAGAACAGAAACGGGTAGTGCCTGAAGCCGTGCGTCACATCCAGGATGAGCTCTGCCTTCTCCGGTATCTTCTCCAGCATGTTATGCAGGGTCGCCTGAAGATCGCCAGCGCTGACGCCGCTGTGGACACGCGTGGGCTCACACACGACAGGCAGCTCCTCCCTGAGCAGGGGAAACGTCTTTTCGAGAACCTCCTCCGTGCAGAGGGCCAGCACTCTATCGAACCGCTCATCTTCCGGAAGCAGATTGTACAGAGCCACAGGGGACAGGAGGGACTTGCAGATTCTGTTCCCCAGTGTGTACGTCGTCTCCTTTGGGTTGAGCCCCAGGGCAGTCAAAAGAACGCGATTATCCATAATGTATCGATCCATACAAATCTTCAGCCGGCAGTTAATGCACAGTAAACTATTAAAAATGTCGGTCGATGGTACCCATTTAACGGAAAATATGACGATTATGATGTACATTTTTGAGCCTGAAATTCCGAAACCTTCAGCCACCAGCATCTGTTTAAAGGATGTTGTAACTGTTGATTTTGTAAATGTTCTCGCTCTTATGTGTTCAGCAACTTGGAGGTCATGCAGTAGGTTGCTGAATACACTCATCCGCTCGCCAGGAGCGCATAGCATGACTGGTGCCTCTTCGGGCAAGTTATCAGATGGATAAGAGCGACTGTTCTTATGCTTCTGGCCACTTTAAAAACTGTCCTGAGCTGTGCTTGTTCTGCTGCACGACTCGGCAGATGAATCTGCTTGATTCGGTAGCTGAGCAAACAATGCTGCCAGCAGAATGAGCGCATATGCCATGCGCAGGAGTGAGCACTGAGGCGAATCTCAGAGCCATCTTACAAGATCCGCGATCGAGTCCAGGACACAGTCTGGCTTCACTCCCAAGCGCTCTGCATGCTCCGGCCGGTATTTTCCCGTTCTGACAAGAATGCCCAGCATGCCGACCCTCTGGGCTCCGCCGACATCTGTGATTATGTCGTCCCCGATCATGGCAGCATCCTGTGGATTCACACCCATATCATTCAGAGCGAGGCTGAAGAATTCCGGCGACGGCTTGCCCACGAGCTCCGCCCTCTTTCCGGTCGCATACTCGAGCGCTGAAACAAACGGTCCAGCGGAGAGGACAAACCCCTCAGAGTCCCGCCAGTAACGGTCCATCTCAAGAGCTATAATATCAGCGCCCTCCAGGACGTGATTGAACGCCCTGTTCAGACGCTCATATGTGAAGTTGCTGCCAGCATCGCCTATAACCACAAAATCCACATCGTCCTCCGCAAGCACTACACCAGCATCCTCGAAGTCCCTGTGGACATCCCCTGTTGAGATGAGATAGCATCTCCTCTTCCCGGATCGATGGATCCTCTCGATTGCCGCAACAGATGGCGTGAAGATACGCTCAGGCTGTATCCTGTATCCCATCTCAGAGAGCCGCTTCGCAACGGATGCCCTGCATCTCCGAGTGGAGTTTGAGATGAACCTGAATCTGTACCCCTTTTCCTCCATAAGCTTCAGACACTCCCTCGCGCCGGGAACCGGGCTCCCTCCAACATATAGCACGCCATCAAGGTCCATGAGAAATGCAGAGATCCGCGACATCATATAAGTGAGATAATTCTCAAAAGATAAATGTAGCTCTCAATCCCAGTGTCCGAATGAGGATTAGGTGTTTCCGGCAGGCAGAAGGTGAAGGTCCGGATTTCCTGGCCAAAGCTCCTATTCGGACAGCTCCTTCCGACGTACCACAACCTATTAAAAACCAGGACATCCTCGGGTTGTTATGCGGCTACTCTTCGGCAGGCCGATTCCAGGTATAGTGAATGCCATAAAGAACCTCAGATCAAAGGGCTACCTGATCCAGGCACTTGATGCTGCAATGGTTGTGAGCGAGAGGCATGTGTTTTACGCAGCAGAGAAGGCCATAGCAGCATTCCAGGAGGGCAGAAACGTGGCGAAGGACCTCGGCATAGAGATCCTGAGATACGCATCCGGCCAGAGGCAGATAGAGAAGGCGCTGTCTCTGGGTGTGTCAGATGCGACAGAGCGTGTCGCCCTGCTCATCGTCGACGATCTCGAGGAGGTTGAGGTCAGAAGGATCGCAAACACGCTCATAGAGCCCGATGATCTCGGGATCTCCTTCAATTCTGAGCGTGTGAGGGGATTCTACGATATATCAGACGCCGAAATAGAGGCTGCTGGAGAGGACAGGATACCGGATCTGGTTCTGGAGAGGGTGGCGCTGGTCGATGCGTACAGGTAGCATCCGGCGGGAGGAGAGCATGAAGGAGGAGTTCTACACACAGAAGCGCTGGCTTAACTGGATGAACAAGGTAAAGGAGAGCCAGTTCAGGCTCCCCGAGTCCGAGCAGGACGCTGCAGGGGCGGTTTTTGTATACATCATGGACGATGTGATCCTGGCATGTCTGAAGGTCATAGCCAGATTCGAGAAGGGTATACTCAGCCAGGATGAGGCGCTTGCAACGATAAGAAACATAAGAGAGATCGTCTCAGCGGAGCACGAGAGCCTCGGCGAGGATGCGGATATGATGCTCTCCTCGCTCAGAACATCGCTGGCCGCAGTCTTCGAATCGTGCAACAGCTACATCCTGGGTGATTACGACAGAGATCGAAAAATGGAAGAGATGATCAGCGATGCTGTGAAGGCCGAGACTGACGGAAGGATCGAGGACGCCCTGGCTGTTGTGGGCAATATCGGCGCAAGGGTGATAGCCGGAGAGCGACCGCCGGAGATCCCTGATATGGATTACTGCGTTGTGGCTGAGCTGCTTGATGGAATAGATGCGATAGCCGCTGCGATGGTCGGTGACACGAGCTACAAAGAGGAGGACGGGAGCCCGCTCGAGGAGGAGATATGAGCTACCGTGTAATGATCTCGCATCCGCTCTCCGTCACTATCACAGTGTGCTCAGCCTGCGAGACCATCGCGCCCTCGACCTCCCAGAGCACAGGATATGTGTGAACAGCCCCGGCGCGGATAAGCCTCTGGAGGGAGTAATCTATGCTCTCCCCTCTCAGCCAGCGCCGGGCGAACGGCAGTCCGTTGAACCTGGTCTCGATCTCAGCAAGCATCGCCCTTGCCCTCCTGTCCCTGACAGGCCTGCGGGATGTGAACCCGAATATCTCCACCACAGGCGCATCAGATATTCTCCCCGAGCCGTTCGTCGCAAACGGCTCTATCGCGATCACATCACCGGGCCTGAGCTCCACGCCTGATGTGCAGGACCTGTTGGGCACGGTCGGCTCTGTGTGCGCGTTGAACCTGGAGAGGCCATGACCGGTCAGGTTCGATACAGGCCTGAATCCATATCCCTCGATCGCAGACTCGATCGCCCTTCCAATCTCACATGTGCTCACTCCGGGTGCGACCAGCTCAAGAGCCACATCCAGCGCCGCCCTGGATGCATCCGCGAGCTCCGGATGTCCGCTCAGGTCGACGGTCACAGCCGCATCCGCGATGTAGCCATCGACATGCACCCCTATGTCGAGCTTTACCATCTCCTCGCCGAAGACTGCATCATCGTTCGGTTTCGGGGTGTAATGAGCAGCCTCGCGATCCCGGGATATGTTGCATGGGAATGCAGGCTCTCCGCCCAGCTCCCGGATGCTGCTCTCCACGTAATCCGCAACCTCCAGAAGCGATACGCCGACGTCTATCTTCGCAGAGGCTTTTCCGAGGACGTCTGCAAGTATCCTTCCTGCAGCCCTGTATTTTCTCAGCACATCATCATCCATAGAGAGGGACGCGTCTGATACGCACCCCGTTCACCTCCTCAGAGCAAAGATGCGATCTCACGTGCAGAATTCTCAAATGCTGCCAGCAGAGAAGGGGCAGCTTCCTCCCGGTCATCCGCGCGTCTACCCCTGGAGCACCTTTCGGGCGGCGTTCAGACCGGCATCTATGGCGGCCTTCAGCCCTCCAGCATTCGGTCCTCCGCCCTGGGCCAGATCCGGCTTTCCCCCTCCCCCTCCTCCGATGTACTTTGCAGCTGCCCTCACGATATCGGCAGCGTTCAGGCCCCTCTCGATCCCGGACCTTCCCACAGAGACTACGATCTTGGCCGCGCCGCCGCTGGCCCCGCCGAGTATCGCGGTTATGTCCCTCTCAGAGAGCATCGCCGCTGCCTTGAGCAGGGTCTCGCCGTCCGATTCTCCTATATCCCTGGCGACGATCCTCACACCGTTCACATCCACAGCCTCCGCGGATAGCGTCAGTATCCGGACCCTTGCGATCTCCTCCTTCAGATGCTCTATCTCCTTCTGCTGGTCCTTCCACTCCTCAAAGAACCTGGACACTGTCCTGGGAAGCTGCTCTATCGGCACCCTCAGAACCGATGCTGCCTCTGCGAGAATGTCGTCCCGCTCCTGTATTCTCTGCACAGCTGCCTCTCCAGCTGCGAACTCTATCCGCTCCACGCCATCCTGAACCCTCTCGGTCCTGAGTATCTTTATCGGGCCTATCATACCTGTGTTCGTCACATGCGTGCCTGCGCAGGCCTCTATGTCAGACCCCACCCTGACGACGCGGATCTCCCTGCCCGGAGGCACGCCTCCCTGGTAGAGCTGGAATCCGAAGAGCCTCTCAGCCTCCTCGCGCGGCATGAATTCCGTGATCACGGGGATCATCTCCATCACGCGCCGGTTCGCCTCGAGCTCTATCGCCTTCAGCTCCTCATCAGAGATCCTCCTGTAGTGGGATATGTCCAGCCTGGCCCTGTCCTCGCTCTTCTGAGCGCCGGCCTGCCAGACGTGCCTCCCCAGAACACGCTTCGCGGAGTCGTTGACGATGTGCGTGGCCGTGTGGTGCCTCGCATGCGCCATTCTCCTTCGCATATCGATCCTTCCGGTGACCATGTCGCCTGGTGAGAGCCCCTCCTGCTCCACCCGGTGGAGGACAACGCCATCTATCATCTGGACGTCATTGACGTTAAACACCTGCCCGTCCCTCACCAGGACGCCATGATCCGCCGGCTGGCCTCCGCCTTCAGGATAGAAGAGGGTTCTGTCAAGAACAACAGACCCCTCGAATATCCCGAGGACTGTTGCCTCGAACTCCTGATCGAAGGGTCTGTAGTAGAAGAGGCGCTCGGTCTTCTCGAAAGGCGGTGAGCGTGTCTCGACCTCCCTCTGCTCAGCCCTGCTGTGGGTCGATGCGACTATGGAGTAGAAGTTGTCCGGCAGCTCCACATCCACGCCGAGTGCGCCTGCTGTCTCCCTGGCGATCTCGGGAGGGATCCCGTGAGTGTCGTATAGTGATACGAGCTCTGTGAGGGGTATTCTTCCGCCCTTCTTCGAGTAATGCGATGCGATCTTGGAGACCATCCTGCTCCCCTTCTCCAGGGTCTCTGCGTACCTCTCCTCCTCCAGCGACAGGATCTCCGAGATCGTCTCCATCCGCTCACTCCAGTCATCGTAATCGAGTTTTGATATCTGCATCTCAACGATCTCTGAGAGCGGGATCTCCAGCTTCAGATCTTTCATCATCCTGAGGGTTCTGCGAATCACGAGCCTCGCGAGGTAGCCGGCCTTTACATTCGAGGGTATTATCCCATCGCCGAGCATGTACGCCAGGCATCTGGTGTGATCCGCTATCGCATAGATCCTCTCCATGGGCGCCATTATGCGCTCGAGCCTCTCAGGAGTCGTGTTTATGCTCTCTGCGATTCTCCTCCTCAGATCCCTCAGCGATGCCTCCCCGAGATCGATCATGCCTGCGAGCCTGGCATTTCTCGCGAAGATCTCCGCGTACTCCGGATCCTGGAGATCGTGCTCCACACCTGCCAGATCGGAGAGTTCTCTCACGATGTCCGGGAAGACCGCGTCGTATATCGTGGGCGATCCCTTGGATGCCCACACGAACCTCTCGAGCCCATATCCTGTGTCCACGATGTAGTTGTCCATGCGGCTGTAACGCTCGCCCTTTATGAGGCACTCTCCCCTGGGATCGAGCCTGAGATTCATGAAGACCAGGGTCGCGAGCTCGAGACCGCCGACGAGGACCTCGAGGCTCGGGCCTGCGTTGCCGCCTCCTGCCCATGGGGACTCTTTGTACGTAATGCTCTCAGGATTCACGCCCAGCCCGAGGAGGAGCTCATCACACAGCTCCACGGTCCTGTCCTTCCAGTAGATCTCATGCTCCTTTGTGTTGAAGACGTGATGCGCCATCATCTCAAATGTCGTGAGATGTCTGCCGCTCCGCCCCACGGAATCAAGATCGTCCAGCCTGATGCACGGCTGGGATATGGTGAGAGGGTTGGCAGGCGGCGGGACCTGGCCTGATGTCACAAAAGGCTGGAAGTCGGCTATCGATGCTATGGTGAGGTAGATATCATCCCTCCATCTCGCAACCACAGGATACCTCGGCACCCTGGTGTGACCGTGCGCCTCGAAGAAGCTCAGATAATGCTCGCGCATCGAGTCCAGTTCCATCTCCCTGAAAACAGGAGAGCCTATGAATGAGTATGGATCACACGGGGGATCCCCGCAGGTCCTCCTCGAGGCGTCCCTGGTCCAGAACCTGCCGCCGCAGCTCTCGCAGACCTTGCGAACAAAACCCTCTGCCCTGAAGAACTCCAGTTGATACTCATCCTCGGGAAACATATCAATCTACCAGCGTGATACAGAGCGAATATCTTATCAGCTCTAAAAGACTTTCTGAGCACGATGGAGCTCTTCCCATTCGGCAGGCATCCGAAGCGCGTGCTGAACGAGATGAAGTGGCGTGGTCTCGATCTCGATGATGTGGAGTTAGAGATACTCCACAGGGGCGCGCCATCGGACAGGATCCGTGCAAGAGCGAGCGAGATCACTCTCGGCAGGTCGTTCTTCACGTACATGGGCACCGAGATACCATACCACAGGATCGAGAGGATCGTCTACAGGGGCCGAACAGTATTCTCGCGCGCGGATATCGTGAGGGGTCAGCAGTCGTCAACCACATGAGCGCTTTCGCTCTCTGCATGATCCTGCAGGGTCAAACTCCGAATGCTTCTGATGCTCCGAGCTGTTGACGGCGGTGTTTCTGATGGACCTCGAGGCGCTGCTGAGGTACATAAACGAAAGGCGTGTGAGAATACAGTTGAACGACTGCTTCATGAGCGGTTACTCCTCTGTCAGGGGCACAGAGCCTGGCATTCAGGATACATTCTTCGCCATTGCGTCTCTCCAGATGCTGAACGCCGCCTGCCCGGATGACGAGATCGTGTCTTTCATCCGCAATCATGATCATCTCGATCTCAGCCGCGCCTATTACGCAGCAGGATGTCTGAGGCTGGCCGGATGCATGCCTGAGCTGATCGACGGAAAACTCGAATGGCGGTACCGCGGAGAGCATCACGATATAGAGTGTTTCATCCCCCGAACTCCGCTCATCAGATACTTCGAGTACGACCTCTACGGAATGTACGGATCCAGCATCTTTTCGTCCTCCCTGGGCACGCTTCTCAAGCGCCTGGTGCTTGGCGCGGTTAGCCCAGATGAAGAGATAGAAGGGATCGTGCGATCTGCGCTTCTGCTGCTGGAAGGAAGCCGTGAGCTCGTCAGAGCCCACATGGCGCTGGAGATACTGGACGCGATCTCTGAAAGAGGGTCTCTGGTGAAGCTCCCGGAATCTCACATCAAAATCCTCTCCAGGCTGCTTGAGAGATGCGAGACCGCGAGGGGATACACGCCAACCCCGGAATCCACCACAGAGACCCTTGAGAGCACATACGCAGGCTGCATGATAGCGAGGCGTCTGAAATACAGAGAACCTCGAGGGCTCAGATCATTCGTCGACCTTCTGCAGAACGATAACGGAGGCTTCAGGAGGTCTCCCTTCGGCGGCATATCGGCACTCGAACACTGCTACCTGGCACTGCGGGTCGCTGGATTTGGCAGAGATCATGAATCCTGGTCCGTGAGATGATGAAAGGGATCGATTGCTGCTCTGTTAACGATGCATTCCTGTATTCCTCCGTGATCTTTCAGCCTGTCCGGGGCGATCCCGACTCAAAGTAGTCGCATCTGTCGACGCCCTCCAGCTCGATCAACACCGGCGTGCAGGTCCCAGCCCTTATCGCCCTGAGGGTGGCATTGAACACAGCACCCTCCGTTATGTTGTACTTCTCAAGGAATGCCGGCCCCGGGTACCAGGAGTTGCACAGCTGCAGCAGCAGACTGCAGTTCCCGCTCCTGTTGAGATGATCGGAGACCCAAACCGGCAGATCTTCAGACGGCGTGAACTCATACCTCACCTCGTATCCGGCGTATCCCGGTCCTCCTGTGACCCCGGCCTGGCCCACCGATTCGCTGGTCTGCATCACCGAACAGATCGTGGCAGTTCCATTGTACAGGTCGTACTCACAGGACCCGCCAACCATCACCGGTGCATCTTCTGAGTTGTTCAAGAGAGAAGCGCTCCCCTCCATCGATCCGATGCCAGCAGCATCTGCGATGGGTGCAATCAACAGCAGAAAAAAGAACAGAATGCTCATGGTTCTCATATGTGCGAGAACGAGCTGATCGGTTATTTATCTTTCCTGTATGTGGATCTCATGACAGGGATGCATCTGCGCCGCATATGTCCCTGAGGAATCACCGCAGGATCCTGCTGTGTTGTATAATGTTTGAGAATCCGGTAGCATATGGCCAATTCATACTATAGTCCTCTGCATCACTTCATGTAAATCAATTTAAAAGATATTGTATATGTCATACTTCATAGATGATTTTATGCAACATGCTATATTATATTAACTTATGCGTGATACTATAATTGTAATTATAGTAAAATCGATGGCGTTCGATCTACTTAATTATTCAACACGGCACAGGATCCGGAAGTTTTAAATAAAGACTTGAGGTACAAAATAATGCATTAATGCATTAAAAATTACATAATTGATCATGGTGTTGCATCATGTACGGAAAGTCAGTCAGGCTGGAGAGGATTGTGAACCGTGCGACCGGGCGCTCTGTCATAGTGCCGATGGACCATGGCGTTACTCTGGGGCCGGTGAGAGGCATAAGATCTCTGAAGAGCACTGTGGATGCTGTAGCGTCAGCCGGAGCAGATGCGGCTGTTGTTCATAAGGGTGCTGCGATATTCGGCCATCGTGGCTATGGCCGCGATCTTGGCCTGATAGTTCATCTCTCAGCATCCACATCACTTGGCCCGGACCCGAACAACAAGGTGCTCGTGGCCACTGTGGAGGAGGCCATAAAGCTCGGAGCAGATGGTGTAAGCGTCCACATCAATATCGGTGCTGAGGACGAGGCTCAGATGCTTTCCATCCTCGGATCTGTATCGAGAAACTGCCAGGAGTGGGGGATGCCGCTGATGGCGATGATGTATCCACGCGGGCACAGGATCTCGAATGAGTATGCGGAGGAGTTCGTCGCACATGCAGCCAGGGTTGGCGCCGAGCTTGGAGCTGATATCGTCAAAACATCCTATACAGGAGATCCGGACAGTTTCTCCCGGGTCGTGGATGGCTGCCCTGTGCCGCTGGTCGTGGCTGGCGGGCCCAAGGTCAGCTCCGAGATGGAGCTGCTGAGAATGGTCCGGGACGCCATAGACGCTGGGGCGAGCGGCGTCGCCATAGGCAGAAACATATTCCAGCACGAGAACCCATCGATCATCACGAGAAGGATATGCGCTGTGGTGCACAGGGGATACACGCCAGAGGAGGCGATGGGCATCACAGAATGCAGGTAGCTCTCACTTCTGCAAACTGAGAAGCCTATTTCAAATGAACATTTTTAATCCCTGCACGCCTCCATCACACCATGAAACTTGGAGTTCTCTTCAGCGGCGGCAAGGACTCTGTCTTCGCCTGCTACAGGGCGATGGAGAAGGAGGATGTCCGCTGCCTCATCACCCTCATCTCTGAGAATGAGGACAGCTACATGTTCCACACGCAGAACATAGGGCTCGCGGAGCTTGTGGCATCGGCCATTGGTATTGATATGCTGAAGTGGCGAACCCCGGGCGTGGAGGAGGTGGAGCTGGAGGATCTGAGGGATGCCATCATCGAGGCGCTGAGGCTCTATGGCATCGAGGGGATAGTGACGGGCGCAATCGAGTCAGTCTACCAGTCTTCAAGAATCCAGAGGATCTGCAGCGAGCTCGATCTCTGGTGCTTCAACCCGCTCTGGCAGATCGATCAGCTCGATTATCTGAGGATGCTGATAGGCTGCGGCTTCAGGGTCATTGTGACGGGCGTCTTCGCATACCCCCTGGACGAGAGCTTTCTGGGGGCGGAGATCGATGATGGGATGATAGCAAAGCTCGAGGGGCTTCAGAGAAGATACGGGATAAGTCCCTCGGGAGAGGGTGGCGAGCTGGAGACGCTGGTGCTGGACGGGCCGATATTCAGGAGGCGCCTGGAGGTGCTCAGAGCCACACGGCTCTTCAGCGGTAATCGGGGGAGGTACGTGATCGAGTCCGCGAGGCTCGTGGAGAAGCCCGGGCATCTGAATTGCGTGGATGTGCGGAGATGATAACGTGATTCTTGTCCTGGACCTATGCTATCGGGATGGCTCCCTCTCCAGGTACGAGTTCGTCGATCCTGTTGCAAATGCGCTTCGCAGGGCCGGCGCGAAGATAGATATTCTGCATTACAGAGAGCTTGATGATCCAAGCGGTTATGAGAAGGTGGTGCTCTGCGGCACGGCTCTCAAGGACAGGCGCTGTCTTTATGATGAGCACCTCTCCTGGATACGGCAATGGAGACGCCCGATGCTTGGCATAGCCACCGGCGCAGCTGTCATATGCTCTGTTCTCGGCGGAAGAGTGCTGCCAGGCATCCACATCGGGATGGAGGACGTGAAGATCATCGCAGAGACCCGGCTTCTCGGAGAGCCGCGGACGATACCCGCGTTCCATCTGCACAGCTTCCGTCTGGTGCCTCCGTCTGAACTGATTGAGGTTGCAGAGGAGTGTGAGGCGTTTGTGTGCCGTGATCGCCCTGTCTACGGCCTTTTATTCAATCCCGAGGTCAGAAACCGCTGGATCCTCGAGAGGTTTGTGAGGTGCGACACGTGAGCTGCATGCCGGCAGCATGATATGCACCTCTGGCTTCCGGGCACAGGCCCGGGAATGGCGGATCGTGCTCAGGCGCGCCACTGCTGGAGTAAAGGATATATACCATGAGATGGCTGGGATGTGCTTCTGTCAAGGAACTCGATGCATCAGGATGACCCACGGTTGATCTCACCACTTATTCTGATTCTTGTGCTCGTGCTCATAGCTCTCAGGCAGGTCGGCGGGCTCAGGCTGAAGATATGGCAGATAATGACAGGCGGAGCGGTAGCTGTCGTCGCGCTCGGCGAGATATCCCCGGTGGATGCCATGAGATCGATCAACGCCGACGTCATGGTCTTTCTTGCAGGCATGTTCATAGTCGGGGAGGCGATGCGTCGGAGCGGCTATCTCTTCCATCTCACCAACCGGCTCTTCGGCAGGGCTGAGAGCACAGACAAGCTTCTCATAATGCTGCTCTTCGGGATGGGCATGCTCTCCGCATTTCTCATGAACGACACCATAGCGATAATAGGCACCCCTGTGGTGCTTTACCTCTCAAGGGTACACAGAGTCGCACCGGGCCTCATGCTCCTCTCGCTGGCGTTCGCAGTGACAATAGGAAGCGCGATGAGCCCAATCGGCAACCCCCAGAACCTGCTCATAGCGATCGACGGTGGCCTGGAGAACCCATTCGTGGACTTCTTCGGCAATCTATTCATACCGACATGCATCAACCTCTTCATAGTCTATCTCCTGCTGAGGGCCTTTTACAGGAAGGAGTTCCGGAGGCTGGATCTGATACCTGTGAATGATGCACTTAGAGATGTACATCTCGCAAGACTGTGCAGGATCTCTCTCGCCATGATCGTTGTTCTCATACTGCTGAAGGTTGTGGCTGTGATATGGGGCGCTGGAGAATCGTTCAGGCTGACATACATCGCTGTGGCAGCAGCTATTCCGATCCTTCTGAGCAACCGCAGGTGGGAGATACTCAGGGGAATCGACTGGGAGACTCTGATATTCTTCGCATCGATGTTCGTTCTCATGGAGGCTGTGTGGAGGTCCGGCTTCATCCAGGGCTCGCTGAATCTGGGCAGCGATGAAATCGCCTCCATACCCATGGTTCTCGGGCTGAGCGTAACACTGAGCCAGCTGGTCTCGAATGTGCCCTTCGTCGCACTCTACCTGCCGGTGCTCAACCAGATCGGAGCGACCGCACAGGCAATGGTTGCGCTGGCCGCTGGAAGCACCATTGCTGGCAACCTCTCGATACTCGGGGCCGCAAGCAACGTCATAATCATTCAGAATGCAGAGAAGGACGGAGCCACGATAACGTTCATGGAATTCATCAGGGCCGGCATCCCTCTCACAGCAGCGAACCTGGCCGTCTACTGGCTCTTCCTGGAGATCCAGCCCGCTCTGTGAGGTGCACAGAGATCGGATCTCAGAAAGCCCATCCCATGATGTGAAGCGCTATCACCATCAGGGCGCCGAGAGCTCCGCCGAACGCGCATATCAGGACAACAGGCCAGTCATATCCTATGCCGAGACCTGCTGCCGCATTTGCGAGGTAGAGCACGAAGAGGCCTATGAGCGCGTTGACCACAAATGTCCTGAGAGATTTCAGGATCACGATCAGGCCGATCAGGACTGCGATCAGCAGCAGTAGCATGCCGAGCTCGATCACACCATCATCCCCACGTGCAGATGTTCAGGATCATCAGACTTAACCATTTTGAGCAGAATGGAGACAGCTCTGACCACTGAGGCCGCGCCTAGAAGGTGCTCTGAGACTGGCCGTATCTTCTGAGGTACGACTCGATGTACCTTCTCGCCTTTTCTCCCCTGTAGACGCCTGCATGCCCCTCGCAGAGCACATCGATATTAAGTGAGAGCAGCCTGGCCATCGACTCCCTCCACTTCGCCAGATCCGAGCCCCATTTTGGCGAGAAAGGCCCATGGATGTCCTGCCCGAACAGTACCCTGCCGTCCTGTGTGTCGATGAATGGCGATATGGATCCCGGAGTGTGTCCTGGCGTGTGGATCATGTGGAAATCAAGGTCTCCGATGCGGATCACCTCATCCTCCCCCTTCAGGGATACATCGACCTTTACAGGTATGTATTCAACGCCGTAGAGGTCTGCAGCTGTGAGATCATCATGCACTTCCTCTATGCCCCTCCGGTCCAGCTCATGCGCAATGACCTTTGGCCCGTAGAGGTTCACCAGCGGCGCTATACCCCCGATGTGATCGATGTGGCAGTGTGTCGCTATGATGTACTTTATCCAGTGCGGCTCGTATCCCGCAGACTGGACGTTTCTCAGGATGTTATCCACACTCCTCCCGAGGCCGGCATCGATGAGGGCGAGATCATCACCACAGTCGACAAGATACACGCAGCAGTCATCACCGCCCGATATGCCGGGGCCCCCGACCGCATAAACCCTGTCGCACACGTTCCTGTATCGCATGAGAGCATCTTGTGGGAGCGTGTACTTAACCGGATCGGATGATGACGGAGATGTGAGGTTCTCAGCCGGGATGGTCCGCAGATTGTGCATGAGCTCCATATGTCATCGGTTAAGGCTGTCTGACGCAGGAATGGATCAATAATTTTTACATGGGTGATGCCTTGAAATTAAGCGTTATGATGATTTATATCGATCTCATCAAGTGGCACAGGTGCGATAGTAGTAAATTGTCAAATATTCATCATAATATCTTTCATGGAAATCCTTAACCGATGACCAATGGCATGAGCACAGGTCTCACACCACATAGCATCGCGACCATGCGATATATGCTGACTGGAGTGGATGCATTTGCTCTTATCCATCTGATAACCTGCCCTAAGAAAAGCCACGCCACACGCTCGTTTCGACTTATCTTCGACTGCGTCGAATGCCTGGCGAGAGTATGAGTGCATTCAGCAATGAGCTTGCAGTTCTTCAAGTTGCTGGATGCATAAGAGCAGATGCATTTTCCCGATCTCTACAGCACCCGTATCGATCTGAAGAGATCTATGCTGCGGTTGCCCCATATCGTGGAGCGCGCGACGATTATGTGGCGCCCCCAGCCGTCGTCGCCATCAGGGCTGAAGCATATCAGGCGCATCTTCGGATAGTAGAGATCTGTCGCATTTATGAGAACTCCATTATGAGCATCCACCTCAAAATCCACATGCTCTGTGCTCCAGCCCTGCGGGATCAGGTGCTCCGCAAACGGAAGCATGCTCTCCACGCTCACGTTCATCTCTCCATCAAGCCTGTGAAGCTCCAGAATGACATCATTCGCATGTCCGATGGTTGTGGAGTGAAGTGTGCAGTTGAACGGCCCATGAGTCTCCTCGATCGTCTCACGGGTTACAACATACGGATCCGGCACGCAGCTCATATCGATGTAGATGTCCACCGGTCCGAGGGAAATCGTTTCTGCGCCTGCGTCACAGCAGAGCGTGCTGAAGATCAAACAGATGAACATGCATGCGGCTCGCATATCGGTCATGGATCAACCTCCTTTGTGCAGGGCAGCGGGAACTCTCTCAGGTGGTTGACACCTCCTTCCAGAGCCTCACCGCGTCCTTACCATAGCCGTAGTAGTTCCTGAGCAGCTCCCCATCAACATATCCAGCTCTGCGGTAGAGGTTCAGCGCGGCTGTATTCGAGATCGCGGCCTCGAGCCTGAACCGCCTCGCACCAGCTGCCTGCATCTCCCTCTCGATGGCATCAAGCAGCGCTGATCCCACCCCCTTTCGTCTGTGATCCGGAGGCACATCGAGCGTATATATCACGCCTGTTCTTCCGGAGAGATACCCTATCACAAATCCCATGATCTCGTCATCGCAGGCCACAAGGGCTGTCGCATTTCTCAAAAGAAATGAGAAGAGACCTCTTGTGAACAGGACCTCCTCTGGAAAGCAGAGCCTCTCGATCTCCACGATCCTGTCGAGATCCTCAATGCAAGCTCTGCGGATCCGCATGTGTTCAGGGCTTCCTGTGCTCCGAAACCTGTCTCACGACCTCCACGTATGCTCCGAAGATCTCGGGTATGTCGATCGTGCCAATAACATCGACCACACCGACAGCAGCAAGTACACGATCCCCGAGCCTGATAGGTGCGACGGATACCGGAACCCCCCTGAAGGCGCCGCTGGACGGTATCGTTCTCACCGCCCTTCCGGATCTGAGAACGTCCTCCAGGACAGGGCCTGTGTAGTCGTCATCGACCACCTTTCCTCTCTCCACCCTCACGCCTCTGGCTCCGGCGCTCCTCATGGTGACGGGAAGGTTGAGTATCTCGTTTATGGCGATTGCGATGGGTGCGAGCTCCTCAGCACCTGAGTTTTCTGATATCTCTATCCTGGGCATAAAAATTTCTATTGTGCTGCAGGGAGATAAGCATTGCTTATGGCTGCTGATAGCATCTGGTGTTAGCGTGGCAATTTTGATGCAATAACAATTGTGAATAATCATGAATTGATGCCGTTTGTTGCAAAATCACAAAAATAGCTCAGACCAAAAACATCCGTCATAAAATTGCTCAGCAAGGATAGTTTTTTATGAGGGCCATGATTAACGGAGTATGTCACAGACACGCACGCATTCACGCATCTGCACTGCGGGTCCGTGATAAAAGGAGGGGCATGATTATGGAGAGGAAACCTGCAACTGAGAGCATCGATCCGGCCGCCACGAGGATGCTGCGCGAGGCCCGCAGGGCTGGTCTTGAGACTGCCTGGGACCGTTTCAAAAAACAGCAACCGCAATGCGGATTCGGACAGCTTGGTATATGCTGCCGCAACTGCAACATGGGGCCGTGCAGGATCGATCCCTTCGGGGAGGGGCCTGATAAGGGAGTATGTGGGGCGACAGCTGACATCATTGTGGCGCGCAATCTCCTGAGGATGATAGCTGCAGGTGCTGCAGCGCATGCAGACCATGCAAGGGATGCAATCATTGTGTTCAAAGAGGCAGCCGAGGGGAAGGCGAGCAGCTATAAGATCAAAGATGAGGCCAAGCTGAGAGCGCTTGCAGCTGAGTACAACATCTCGAGCTGGGAGGAGCGTGGGGATGCAGCAGATCTCGCAAACGCCATGCTCTCGGATTTCGGAAGGCAGGAGGGGTATGTGACGCTCACCCGCAGAGCCCCTGAGAAGCGCCGGAAGATATGGGAGGGGCTGGGCATAATCCCCAGGGGCATCGACAGGGAGATCGTGGAGTGCATGCACCGCACCCATATGGGCGTGGACAATGAACCGCTTCACATCCTGCTGCAGGGACTTAGGACAGGCATCGCCGACGGCTGGGGCGCGTCGATGATTGCGACTGAGGTGCAGGATATCCTCTTCGGGACGCCGTCTCCCAGGAAATCAGAGGCAAACCTGGGCGTGCTGAAGGAGGATGAGGTCAACATCATAGTCCACGGCCACGAGCCCATCCTCTCGGAGATGATAGTGGAGGCCGCGTCAGATCCGGAGATGATCCAGCTTGCAAAGAGCCTCGGTGCGAAGGGGATCAACGTCGCCGGCATATGCTGCACGGGAAATGAGGTGCTGATGCGCCATGGTATTCCTGTGGCAGGGAACTTCCTCCAGCAGGAGCTCGCCGTGATCACAGGTGCTGTTGATGCCATGGTGGTTGATGTGCAGTGCATCATGCCGTCGCTCGGCGGCCTCGCCGCGTGCTATCACACGAAGTTCATCTCGACCTCTCCAAAGGCAGAGTTCCCCGGGGCGCTCAGGATGGAGTTCAGCGAGGAGAGGGCAGCAGAGATCGCAAGGGAGATCGTGAGGACTGCGGTCGAGAACTACAGGAACAGGGACATGAGCAGGGTGATCATACCCAGAGAGAAGAGCGAGTGCATGGTCGGGTTCAGCGTTGAGGCGATACTCAATGCGCTCGGCGGAACACCGCAGCCGCTGATAGATGCGATAGTAAACGGATCCATAAAGGGCATCGCGGCTGTCGTCGGGTGCAACAACCCAAAGGTTCCGCACGACCATGGTCACGTCAACCTCGTCAGGGAGCTGATCAGGAACAACGTGCTCGTAGTAACCACAGGATGCAACGCGATCGCCTGCGCAAAAGCAGGGCTGCTCAGGCCTGCGGCTGCAAAGGAGGCTGGAGACGGTCTCAGAGGCGTCTGCGAGTCCCTCGGCATCCCGCCGGTTCTCCATATGGGATCATGCGTTGACATCAGCAGGATCCTCGTGGTGGCAGCTGCGATCGCGAACAGGCTCGGCGTGGACATGAGCGATCTGCCGGTTGCGGGTGCTGCTCCTGAGTGGATGAGCGAGAAGGCGGTCAGCATTGGGGCATATGTTGTTGCATCCGGAGTGTTTACAGTGCTGGGCACGGTTCCGCCTGTTCTCGGAAGCCCTGTGGTCACGAGAATCCTGACAAAGGACCTCGGCGATGCTGTTGGGGCGACGTTTGCGGTCGAGCCGGATCCGTTCAAGGCAGCCAGACTCATTACAGATCACATTGAGAGCAAGAGGAAGGCGCTGGGCCTGAAGGTGTGATCATGAAGGAGATACTTGTACGCCCTGAGAGGTGCGTGGGCTGCCGCTCATGCGAGATAGCATGCGCTGTCGAGCACTCCCAGAGCAGGGATCTCTTCAAAGCACTATCAGAGATGCCGCAGAAGCGGCTCTACGTGGAGCACGTTCCGGAGCACTCGCTCGCCGTGCCCATGCTCTGCAGGCACTGCGAGGATGCGCCATGTGTTGGAGTCTGCCCCACGGGAGCGCTGACGCAGGACTCCCTCACAGGAGTGGTGCGTCATAACAGAGATCTCTGCATCGGGTGCTGGACGTGCGCCTCTGTCTGCACCTACGGCGTGATCGGGAGGGACAGAAGGGCACGTGCTGCGATAAAATGCGACAGGTGTCCGGATCGTGAGATCCCGGCCTGCGTCGCTGCCTGCCCCACACGCGCTCTGATCTACGGAGAGGTTGAGGAGGTCTCCGGAGCGAGAAGAGCCGCATCCGCCCTCAAGCTCGCGCAGGGTGTGGCTGCAAGCAGCCGGTGATCGGGATGACGTCCAGGACTCCCACAGTATGCCCCTACTGCGCTGTGGGTTGCGGGTTTTACATCACCCCGAACGGCGTGGAGTACATGCAGGACCACCCTGTAAATGAGGGCTCTCTCTGCCCGAAGGGGAACGTGGCCCCTGATGTCCTGAATCACGTGGAGAGGCTGCGGTACCCGATGATGAGAACTGGAGATGGCTGGATCAGGGTATCCTGGAGCGAGGCGCTTGACAGGGTCGCAGAGGAGATGCCGAGGGCTTTGAGGGAGAAGGGTCCGAAGGCCCTCGCATTCCTCGGGTCTGCAAAATGCACCAACGAGGAGAACTACACTTTCCAGAAGATCGCGCGTCTGATGGGAACGAACAGCATCGACAACAGCGCAAGACGCTGCCACTCTCCGACTATCATCGCGCTGCGCCGGATGCTCGGAACCCCTGCGATGACCAATCCAATATCAGATCTCGCGCTGTCCGATTGCATCTTTGTGATCGGATCAAACCTGGCTGAGAACCATCCTGTGGTTGCCCGGTGGATCCTGAGAGCGAAGGACAGGGGAGCGGCTGTGATCGTCGCTGATCCAAGGGTTACGCCAACCGCATGGCTCGCAGATCTCCACCTCCAGCTGAACCCGGGCACAGACATCGCGCTCATCAACGGCATGATCAACGTCATACTCGGCGAGGGGCTGGAGGACAGGTCGTTCATAAGGGAGAGGACCAGGGGATTTGAGGAGCTTGATGTCAGCGATTACACGCCTGAAAGGGTATCATCAATAACAGGTCTAAGTGCCGCAGATATTGTCAGAGCCGCGAGGCTGTACGCAAAAGCCGGTGCATCTTCAATAGTCTACTGCATGGGCATCACCCAGCACTCATGCGGAACAGAGAACGTGACCGCATGCGCTAATCTTGCCCTCATCTGCGGGCAGGTTGGAAGACCCGGCACCGGCATACTTCCACTCCGCGGGCAGAACAACGTCCAGGGGGCATGCGACATGGGGGCCCTGGCCGATTTCTATCCTGGATGGAGATCTGTGGACGATTCCGGGGCGATAGATGAGCTCAGGCGTCTCTGGAATGCGAGATCACTTCCGTTGGGCCGCGGGCTGACCGCTGATATGATGCCGGATGCCGATCTCAGGTTTCTTTACGTGATGGGCGAGGATATTGTGAACTCTCATCCAGCGGTGGCCCGGAGGAGGGAGAGGCTGAAGAGAGGCTTCGTGGTCGTGCAGGACATATTCCTGACCGACACCGCAAAGCTTGCAGATCTTGTGCTTCCGGCTGCTGCCTGGGCGGAGAAGGAGGGGACATTCACATCAACAGAGCGAAGGGTTCAGTGGGTATCTCGAGCACGAGAGCCTCCAGGAGATGCGCGGCCAGATCTCTGGATACTCTCGGAAGTGGCCGCGCGCCTTGGATTCGATCTCCCCCACGACCCGGAGGAGGTCCTGGCGGAGATAAACCAGGCGGTTCCTGCATACGGTGGCATATGCAGGATGAATGCAGGAAGGCGCGGCGGGATCATCTGGCCATGCCCGCATCCAGATCACCCGGGAACTCCTGTTCTCCATACGGAGAGGTTCTCCACTCCAGATGGAAGGGCAAGGATCACCCCAGTCCATCACCCTGCTCCTGAGCGCACATCCCCAGAGCACCCGATGATCCTCATCACAGGACGTGTTGTACTCCACTACAACTCAGGATCGATGACAATGAGGAGTGAAGGGCTTGTGAAACGAGAGCCGGAGCTTCACGTAGATGTGCATCCCGACGATGCCGTGCGGTTCGGCGTGGCTGATGGGGATACCGTCATGATCGAGACGAGATGGGGCAGGGCACGGGCACGGGCGAAGCTCACCCCAGGACAGAAGCGCGGGACTCTCTTCATGCCCTTCCACTTCCCGGAGACTAACCTGGTGGCATCAGAGCTTCTTGATGAGAAATCGATGATGCCCGAGCTCAAGGTTGCTGCATGCAGAATCTGGAGGGCTGATTGATGACCAGGATATACCTTGACCCGGAGAGGTGCATCGGCTGCCGCTCATGCGAGGTCGCGTGCGAGAGGGAGCACGGTCATCCGCGGATATCTGTGGGCGTTGTGGACGATCTGGCAGCTGTGCCCGTATACTGCCACCAGTGTGACGCAGCGCCATGTGTTGCTGTCTGCCACACCGACTCCCTGCGGATTGATGGTGAGATGGTTGTGTTCAATCCGGATCTCTGCACACTCTGTGGTCTGTGCGCCGTTGCGTGCCCCTTCGGAGCGATAGAGCTCGGGTCTGAGATAAAGAGATGCGATCTCTGCAGTGGCACGCCGGTCTGCGTCATGACATGCCCAACAGAGGCTCTTGTGCGTGGAGATGTTGATGCGATAACCAGATCCACCAGAGCGAGGGCTGCAGGCGTTCTTGCAGCCAGGCTGAGGTGATCCACATGAAGGTAGATGAGAGGAGATGCATCGGCTGCCGTGCGTGCTCGGCGATATCAGAAAGCATATCCATATCAGAGAATGCAGGAATTCGGAGCATAACGTTTCGTTCACATGACGACACCCTGACAGAGAGGCTGATCGAGGCATGCCCGGCAGCTGCGATATCAGCGGGCATCGCAGCTGAGATCATCACGCTCACCTTCAGGATGAGACGGTGCAGCGTCTGTGGAGAGCCCTTCGCCACGGAGCGGGAGATCGATCATGTGGCATCCTGTTTCCCTGAGATGCACAAGAACTGGCTCGATCTCTGCCCTGAATGCCGGAGAGACATGCAGCGCAGGTCGCATGCCTGGCAATGCATCCGGATCAGGGGAGGGGTGTGAGGAGAAAAGCTCTTCTGGATAGACGCGCCACCAGATGCGCCCGCATCACTCACGGGAGTGCACATCCGCGAATCATCAGAGATCCAGGCCGGGCTTTTGGACATCGATGAAGTTGTTGATGAGCCCACTCGCTCTCAGTTGTTCGCTCTTTTGTGTCTGAAAGCGCATGCCAGCCAGATTCGCTCTTCGGGAATGGAAGAACAGCCGCGGTCAATGGATGAGCGCCTGCCATCAGCTGAATGAGACTCAAACAATTCAGCGCACTGCCACTCCACCATCTGGCCTGAAAAGTGGTTTATAGGAAAGGATTTACAGAGATTGTAAGCGCGCCAGGCTGTGCAGCAAAAATGAACCGTGAAGTATGATGAGACCGCCTGTATCTTCGACTCTGATCGCTCTCGTGGTGATTGCAGCAGTGGTACCTGCAGCGATTATGGGGCTGCTTTTCAGCACGGAGGTCAGCCGGATATCGGGATCGATCCAGGCGCAGCTCGGCGATATCAACAGCACCGCGATAAACTACTCCTCAGGAGCAACAGATCAGGAGATCATTGTCACCTCCAAGGCGCTGCAGTACGAGGAGTTCTTCAGAAGGATCGCAGAGAGCAACCAGTTCGTGGCAGACTATCTCGCATCCGGAATCTCGGACATCGATCGAGTGGCAGATCCGAACAGCTCCCTGTCACTGACCCTGAGAAGAGCGATAAAGAGAAACAGCGCGATAGAGCACATATACCTGGCTACCGCTGATGGGAGGCTCGCCACATGGCCTGAGGCGGACGGTATCAGGAGGACTGCAAGGAATGCATCTGAGATCAGTTCATTGAGATGGTACACCGCAGCACAGGCTGCCGGAGGAACAGTGTGGATCCCTGGAGATGATATGCACCTGATATGCGCAGCGCCTGCTTACCGTAACATCACGCTCTACTGCGTTGCTGCATCAGAGGTATCTCTGTCAGATATCTATGCAGATCTCTCAGGGCTGAGAGGCAGCGGTTATCCATTCATAGTGAACAGAACCGGCGATCTTGTGATGATGCCGAAGGTGAGGAGGGGGGACTCTCCCTGGGACAATCTTCTCCTCTCCGGGAACCTCTACGGATCCAACATCTCTGCATTCGCAGAGCTCGGCGATCGCATCTCGAAGGGCAAGAGCGGATCCGATTTTCTCACGATAGATGGCCGGGGCTGGTTTGTGGTTTATTCGCCCGTGAAGAGCGTCGGCTGGACTGTTGTTGTTGCATACCCCTCCGAGAAGATGATGGTGCCTCTCAGCCTCATGGAGAGCAGCTTGAACTCCATCAGCCAGAGATCTGCGGAACTCATGCGCAGCTGCGCAGCTACGATACTCTCCAGAGGTCTGCTCCTTATGCTCATCTCCGGCGCGGTATTCGGATTGATAGGAATAACTCTCCGCAGGCAGTTCAGAAGATCTGTGGGGTGCATATCCGAGACTCTGAGGCGCATCGGTGAGGGCGACTTGGACAAGCGCCTGCCTGCAGACTGCGATCTTGAGGGTATCGCGGAATCTGTGGAATCCATGCGCAAATCTCTCAGGGCTATCGTCGACAGGACCAGGGCCGAGGGGTATGAAAGGGGATCTCAGGATAAGGAGAGTTCTGTGCTGAAAACATTCGATCGCTTCCTCTCCGCAGAATCTCTGCCCCTGATCGAGGGATATGATATCTGCGTTCGCCAGATATCGATAGGTGGCACATTCCACGACATCCTGGAGATCCAGCATGGGAAGGTCGCTCTGTGCATGGGCAGGGCGGGTGGAGATTTGCTGGACTCTGCTGTCCTCGCTGCCACCGCCAGGGCGGTTATCAGAGCGCTCTCGTCTCCGCATCCGGATGATGCGATAAAGCGTGCGAATGGCATCCTGGCAAAGAGCTCATCCGCCCCGATCTCCTGCTTCTACGCAGTTCTCGACCAAAACTCGAAAGAGATGGTTTACTCGAATGCAGGACATGCCCCGCCGTTTCTGGTGGGACAGGACGGATCTGTGGATACGCTCTGTGGCGATGGGATATCCATGGCGATCAGGGATGATCTCGATATCGGGTATGAGCGGCGATCCATCTCAGATGGGGATGTTCTGGTGATATACTCGGAGGGCATGATCGAGGCGCAGGGCTTCGGCCTGGAGCATCTCATAGGAGTGGTCCGCAGCTCCAGAGCGAATAGCGCATCAGAGATAGCAGACAGTATAGAGCGTGCGGTCCCGAAGAGGTACGGCCTGACGGTCATTGTTGTAAAATCAACCTGAAATGTGGATCGTCTGGGATTTCAGATCTGCGAGCCGGGACCGCCACCGCTCTGGCCGGGCATACAGAACTCCAGTGGGGGTGTGCATGTCGCTAACCGCTGCGTAGACCGTCAGCAGAACCGGCCACCATCGATATCGTCCTCTTTTCTCTGAGTCCTGGATCTGGTCGCGGGAGGGGGGGTGGCTGAGCTGCGCTCCCTGTCAAGCTCATCCTGTATAGCATCCATGAGATCCCTCTTCATCCCCTCGTCCATCTCCAGCATCGCAACCGCAGACATCAGGCTCTCCAGAGCTGCATGTGCCCTGCCCAGATCCAGGCTCTTGCTCTCGAATGCGATGCCCTCCCTGTAGAGGGCGTCTATCTGATCCGGAGGCAGTTTCAGGGCAGTGGCTGCGCTTATCGCCCTTCCGTACATCTCCATAGATATGTAGTACTCAAGGCCGCTGCGCAGCAGCCGATCCGCCTCCTCGGGGAATCCTGCGCTCTTCGTGATCTGGGCTGCCCAGAGGTAGTCTCCAGCATCCACCAGAATATCAACCGCCCTCTGGATCATGCCGTGCTCCCTGCACAGCACCACAGCATATTCAATCTCATTTGCCCTCAGCAGGAGATCTATCGCAGGATCAACAAGCTCATCCGGAAGGCTTCGCAGATTGCTTATTACATACTCAAGCCTCTGCTCAGGCCCCATCTCATCGAAACATTCCTTCAAACTCTTTTTCATTTACATCTCCTGAAGAAAATGCACTGGGAGAGATGCCAACTGTGATCGACATCACTCCGCAGGCTCGAACCTCTCCGCGAGCCTCTTCATCACGTGGGGGAGCGTCGTGTACTCCATCTCCTCAAGCGGCAGCCTGTGAGGCTCAAACGGCCCGTGCGCCCTCATATAGTCGGTGATCTCCAGCACTCTCATCCTGGTGAGATCAAAGGCGACATCCGCGAAGAGATCCACAGGCCCTATGAGAAGCCCGTTGCAGAGCTGGAATCCAGCTGCGATCACCCGCGGCGGGCCGTCGAATCTTGTTGGATGAGCATCTTCGAAGGCGCAGGGCATCAGCGGGCCGTTGTGGGAGCCGCGCATCCATCCCGAGACGAGATGGCCCAGGGCAAACGGCTCCAGAACTTCTCCGAGTGCAGGAAGCCCGGACTGTGCCCTAACGAGCGCGACCGGGTCGTCCTTTCCGACGTATGTTCCCGCGGTCTGGTACAGCTTCTCGGTGCTCACCACCGCGACGGGCTCCTCAGATGGGAGCTTGCCCCCGGGCTTGGGGTATACCCTCTTTATGACATACCGGCTCTTCGCCCCGATGAGCGCCAGGATGTCGTACATCTCCTCGGGGCTGGACATGAACACCTTCTTGTGATCTATTATATCCCATATCTCGAAGATGAAGCCGTGGTGGAGCGTTGGATCTATGACAAGACCTGCCGTGTTGAAGGGGTCCGCAAACATCCTGAAGATGGGAAGGTTGAACGCTCCGGGCTCGGTCTTGTCCATCATGAACGCGACCAGAGGTTCCGCGCCGCGCTCCGTGAACTGCATCTCAGCAACACCGGGCCCCATCCCGCGGACGTTGCCGGAGAACGCATCGCAGAGCAGGTCCTGCCCAGCGCCGTAGAGCTTCAGGCTCTTCGCCTCTGCTGTCGCCTTCTCGAAAGTCTCCCAGGCGATCGCATGGATCTCCGCCTCATCGGTCCCGAGCCTGTGTGTCATCAGAAGCTCGAGATCGTCTCCACATGCCATGACCTTGAAGTCTATGAGCGTGCCTGCGGATTTGGCCTCTGATAAAACCTCCTCAGCCCTCTCGATCAGCGCTGGATGCACGGAGGCATGCCCGGGCCATCCGCCCACATCAGCCTTTATAAGGCTCACAGTTACCTTGCTCATGATCAGCACCAATGCTACAGAGGGAGGGAGACATAAAAAAGTAATCCATACGGGCCTCTCGACATCAGCGTGCCGTGCTGAAGAGGGCATACCGAAGGATACTACCTCTGAGAGTACCCCCCCAGCTGTGCACCCCCGCATCACGAGATCACAATCAGCTGCTCCGGCCTGAAGCAGGTTTCCGATACCCCTGCACCACATTAGGTTCTGCAATTTGAGCGGTCACAAACGCATCAGTTACTCCAGATGCATCATCGGGTAATCTTTTTCCCGGTCGTACTCAAGAACCGCCCTCACATGTGCACCCTCATATGCAACCTCGACCTCTGCCCTGATCATCTTCCCGGAGAGCTCTGAGTAGCCGAAGACGTTCCCCCTGAGCATGCCTCTGTCTATCCGCACGCTCACGGATTCCACATACGGCTGCAGGGATATTGATCGCTCGATCGCTCGCTCCAGCGAGTCCGCGGTCTCCTCGCTTACGGGCGTGCCGACGAACTGGTGGTACAGAGCACCCAGCTTTATCCCTGCCTCGAATGCTGCTATCTCCCTCGAGGTGTACAAATTCTCACCACCGGCATCATCAGATAAAACGCCATCGAGATCAGGATGACGATCGCTGAGGCCTTCACGCCCGAAAGATGAAGCGCGAAAAGCGCAGCTGCCCCAGCCATCAGACATACAGGAACCACCCTCGGGTCCCTCAGCTTCGGATATGGCAGTGTGCTCACCATGAGAGCCGAGAGAAGGATCATCAGTCCGGATGTGAAGATGGACGAATCCAGAAGTAGGCTGACGCCAAGGATCAGACCTGAGGCTGTTATGGGGAGACCCTCGAAGTGCGTCCATTCCGCTGGAGAGATGTTGTACCTGGCAAGCCTGAGCATTCCGCAGAGCATGTAGAGCGTGCAGAGTACCAGAAGGTACGGCTCGCTGTGGATGAAGAACGCCATAGCAGCTGGTGCAACCCCAAACGATACCAGATCGGCAAGCGAATCCAGATGAGGGCCCAGCTCGCTCTGCTCGGACCTCCTTGCAACAATGCCATCGGCTCCATCGAAGAGCGCCGCTGCCATCAGCATGAGCACAGATAGGTTCCAGAGCTCGAGATGCGCTAAAACCATGGCGCTGTAACCTGATATCGCGTTCATGATGGAGAGAAGATCCTGCGCTCTGAGCCTCATTCCCTCAGCTCCGCGATCACCGTCTGGCCTGCTCGTACGTGCGATCCCTTGTGTACGGTGATCCTGTATCCTGGCGGGGCTGTGACTATCACTCCGGAGCCAAATCTTATCATGCCAATCCTCTGGCCGCGCTTCAGCCTCTCACCGGGCGAGACCCAGCAGACCACCCTTCTCGCAGCCATTCCGGATATCTGCTTCAGCGTGAAGCGCCCCGTCTCACCCTCGATCTCAATGATGCTGTGCGCGTTCCTGAGCGGGTTGCGGAACGCCGGCGAGTGATCTCCTTCTCTAAATTCAACGCTTCTCACAACCCCATCCAGAGGGGATCTGTTAACGTGGACATCCATAGGCCCCATGAATATGTAGATATGTCGCTCATCTGCCTCGACTATCCTCCCATCCGCCGGCGATAGCATACCCTCACCCTCAGGAAACCTCTCTGGATCACGGTGGAAGTGGATCATGAAAGCTGTCACGAGCAGAAAGATCAGTGAAAGCGCGATGCTCAGGGGATAAACCAGAATGGATGCCGCAAACGGAATCGCAACCCATGGCAGCGATCCCGGGGCGAGCCTGAAGCTCAAACCTCAGGCCTCCTTGATGCCCTGAGCTCGGCGAAGAGATCATCGATCAGCATGAGCAGCTCGGGGAGAATCGCAAAGACCATGTACGCTATGAGGAGCAGCACCAGTGTGGATCCCACCTTGGCGATCACGTTGTGCGCCAGATAGAAGCTGTCCTGCCCGAACCACTCCTCTCCGTAGGCGAGGAGCACGAAGGCGTTCCTGCCGATATTGAGAATGTATATCGTCGCCGTGGAGAGCATTAGAGCTCCAAGCCTTCTTGTCCTGGGGGCTCTGACCGAGAGTATCACGCCTGCAAACAGCGCGATGCTCTCTATGGCGGTGCACGCGAGCACGATCTCCACCGATCGGCCGTTGAGCGCCAGCATATTCCAGCTCTCCATTGAGACTGGGACGTTCAGTCCGGCAAGCAGCCAGAAGGTAAGAAGCGTCGTCCATCTTATCAGGATCTCCGACAGGCTCTGGACCTCTGCGAATGGGAAGTACAGGATGCCACAGATGGCGGCTGCCATGCTGATCCATTCAGCTGTCTCCGACATTCCCATGGAGAGGATCCTCCAGCCAAAGGAGAACGAGATCGCAGCAGCTCCAACGACCACCATCACGTTGAAGTAATCCTTAATCGAGGCGTAGTGCCACGCCTCCATGAGCCAGTATGCCCCGAGAAGCACCCACCCGGCGCTGGAGATCCCGGAACGTCTGGTAACAGATGAGATGAGAAGCAGTATCAAGCTGAGCCAGAGAATGCCGCCTGTCATTGTTATGATCTTGAAGGGCAGGTTTATTTAGCATTATCTCTCAGAGAGCTGGAGAGCGGGAATGGATCCGTAGATGGAGGATCCACGCTGTCCCGCAACCGGAGGAGTTATGAGACGTGAGCCTCTTGTGTTCGTTCTTGCTGCAGCCCTTCTGCTCTCCATGCAATTTGCGCATACCGAGAGCGTGAAGATCGATCCTGCGGTTAAGAGGATGATGAGCAGCGACGGGCCGGTACCGGTGATAGTCATTTTCAGAGATGGACGCTCTCCCGATCTGCAGGATATAGATGTTCGGTACAGGTACCATCTCATAAACGGGATCTCTGCGGTCTGCAGCAGGGATGAGATAAAAAGGCTCGCTGAGGATGATGACGTGGAGGGGATATACCTGGACGGGGATGTGAGCGTCACTGCCCCTGTGCCCCCAGAGGGCGTAGATTCCGTCTGTCCGTCAGAGATGGTCGATGCTGAGAGGGTGTGGGCTGAGGGAATAAATGGCTCTGGAGTGATCGTGGCCATCATAGACTCAGGGATCGATAAGAACCATCCAGATCTCATCGGAAAGGTCGTCGGCGAGAAGAACTTCGTGGAGGGTGAGGACACGACAGAGGATCTCGTCGGGCACGGAACGCTCTGCGCTGGCATCATCGCTGGCTCCGGAAGGGCGTCAGGCGGGAGATACAGGGGAATCGCACCAGGAGCGCAGCTTCTGAACGTCAGGGTCATAGGGAGCGATGGCAACGGAAAGGTCTCAGATATAATCGCGGGGATCGAGTGGTCTCTGGACAACGGCGCCAAAGTTCTGAGCCTGAGCCTGGCAGGGCTGAACCTGGGCGAGACGAATCCTCCGGTCACGATGGCCGCGGATAAAGCGATGGATGCCGGAGCGGTGGTCTGTGTTGCAGCCGGAAACAACGGTTAAATTGATGGTTCTCGCAGGTATGCTGCTCGCCCTCAGCGGATGCATTGATTCTCCAGGAGATGGCGTGAAGGTCATAACTGTGGGAGCCACAGATTGCAGAGGGCATGTGGCGGACTTCAGCGGATCCGGGCCGACAAGGGATGGCAGAACGAAGCCGGACGTCGTCGCCCCCGGGGTCAACGTCATAGCATCAGCTCCTCTGGGGCTCAAGGATCTCAAATATGTGGATACATACTACGCAAAATCGTCTGGAACCTCGCTCTCAACACCTGCTGTTGCAGGCGTCGCTGCGCTTCTCCTCCAGAAGGACCCCTCGCTGAGCCCTGCAGGTGTTAAGGCCGCGCTTTTGAAGGGCGCGGTCAGTCTGAACAACACGCTCGGAGAGGAGTACGAGCCTTACTATCAGGGAGCAGGGCTTGTGAACGCCTACAATTCGTACAGGCTCCTGAGCGATGATCTGTGTGGTGTTATGCCTGACCGCTGGATGGTGGGCAGATGGGCGTTCATGAGCGGCGGGAAGGCGGTCTCTGCAGGTCTCGACTCAGGCGCTGACAGGCCACAGAAGAAGATATACGCGCTCGCGCCAGGTGACGAGGACTGGACCACCAGATTCGTGTTCTTCACCGACAGAGAGCGAGAGAACCTGAGCATTGATGTGACTGGAGACGTTGCAGGCTGGATAACAGTCATGGATCTGCCGGAATCCATGCCGGAAAACAGCCATGCAGTCTTCGGCGCGAGCATAGCAGTGCCAAACGGGACCTCACCTGGGGTCTACACCGGATCGATCGAGATCTGCGAGAAGGGCACACCCATAATCTCGGTGCCTGTGCGCGTTGAGGTCGCTTCACCCCTGATCAGTGTGATGGGAAGCGCATCTTTAGCTGATGAGATATCTCCCGGATCCTGGCGCTACTACTATCTGGATGTGCCTCTGGGAACACAGCAGATCAGGAGCAGGCTGAGCTGGTCCGGAAGCTCAGACATGGATTTGTTCCTTCTTGCGCCTACGAGCGAGTACTATCATGAGGATTCCTCGAATGGCATGGAGGAGACTGTTCTCAACAACCCCGCCTCGGGCAGATGGATTCTTGCGGTGCATCAGAGGAATGCGAGCAGCTCCGAGAGATTCCTGCTCAGGGTCGAGAGATCTTTTGTGAAGAGCGAGCCGGGCGCATGGAATGCCGGCGTTCTGATGCCCGGCGGGGTGGCCTCTGTGAGCATACAGCTCCGTAATTATGGACTCCCACTCAGGAACATCAGCTACAGCGGAATCGTGGAGAACAGCACATCATTCAGCATAGATGGCTATGTGAGCGAGAGGCTCTCCTGGACAGCGAAGTTCGATGTTCCTGAGGATGTGAGGCGGCTCTCGCTCAGGCTCCTCTGGGACAACCCGAAGAGCGATCTCGATCTCAGGCTTTACTCGCCGAACGGGAGGCTTGCGGCCAGATCTGAGGGCTATGAGAGCACCGAGGAGATCCAGGTCTACGACCCCCCTCCCGGAAGCTGGACTGTCGTTGTCATAGGCTATGATGTCTTTTCTGATAAACAGAACTTCGAGCTTGTAACAACGCTCCACACAAGAGAGCCCTGGGGATGGCTCGATGTTTCTGGTCCAGAGGAGATCCAGCCTGGCACTGCTGCAAACGTCAGCCTCACACTCCGGGTGCCTGAGGGGGCGCCCGGGAAAGAGGTCCGTGGGTACCTGGAGATTCGAGGGGACAACAGCTCACTCGAGATACCTGTCACTGTCACAGTCGCAGGCGCCTCTGTGAAGGGTGTGGATGACATCAGTTTTGAGGACAGAGATCATGATGGTTCTGCAGATGCGCTCTCCATAATGGTCGCGGTGAATGCTCCTGTTCCGGGTGTTTACAGAGCCGAGGGCGGGATCTTCGACTGTTCTGGCAGGCTGATAAAATGGATGAGAGGCTCCGCAGCTATCAGCGGCACCGGCAATATCGAGCTCAGGGCCGATGGCAGAGAGATCTGGAAGAGCGGTGGATGCGGCCCTCTCTCCCTCAGAGATATCATCCTCTACGGCGAGGATGGCGATGTTTTAGAGGAGTACAACCAGACGAGAATCATCGACAGAAGCCCCTCCGACTTCCAGCCGCCGCAGGCATACTTCAGCAGGAGCTTTACGGATATGAGCGAGAGGGCTGGGGGCAGGATAAGCAGCATCGTTATAGGGGTCGGCGTGACGGTCAACGTCCCCGGAACCTACACGATCACAGCCAGACTCAGGAACGATGATGGCGATGTGATAGGGGAGATCGCGAACACAGCTTCGCTGAGAAAGGGAAACAGCACCGTCGCCCTCAGGTTCAACCCGACGAAGTTCGTGATGCTCGGAGAGCGTTCGCGCCTCCATCTGACAGACCTCAAACTGATCTCAGGTGATGAGGTCCTGGACAGCATCGATGTGGCCTGGTCGAGCAGCCCGATGGACCCAGCAGATTTCACGAGCGAGAGAGCGATGGTCTCGATCTGACACCACAGCATCCGGGCCTGCGATGCCATGCGATATGGCTGAGAATTCCTAAGAACCAGTTTTTGATATAAAAAATCATCTATACAATTACTTAGCGACATGGGCAAATCGTGAAAAGGGGGTTAATAGGAATACTCAGCTGTAAGCTCCGATGCTGTTTGCCAGATCTAAGCGCTCTTATCCATCTGATGAACTGCCCGAAGAGGCAACGGTCCTTCTATGCGTTCATGGCAGATGATTGAGTGATTACAGCACTCACTGAACAGCCTCCAAGTTGCCAAACAAACAAGAGCGACCATAGTATTCCGCATAAGTTGATATAATTACGTGTTACATAAAATAATCTATGAAGTGCGACATATTTACTAGATTTTAAATGGATGTACATGAAGTGATGCAAAGGACTACAAAGCAAGTTCGACGACCACACCATTCATCCGGGCACAAGTGGGCCAACGGAGAAGATTGATCAGAACATGGGAGCGTCCTCATGCGCTCCGCCTTTGCATCGCTCCCAACCCGAACACGATCGCACTACAGGACTTCAATTTTCACTTTCGCTCTTATGTATTCAGCAACTTGAAGGATATGCAGGCCGGTTGCTGAATGCACTCATTCGCTCGCCACGAGCGCACAGCGTCACTGGTGCTTCTTCGGGCAAGCTATCAGATGGATAAGAGCGTTCACTTTAACTCAGTGGTTGAATCAGCCGGATAGGCGAGCTCTGGCAGACCAAACCAACGTCAACCGACTTTACATCTTCCTGTGAGATTATCGATCTGCCGAATCACCGGGATGAGCCCTCACTTCTTGAACTCTGTGTAGCCGCACCTGCCACAGCTCATCCTGTCCTTGTGCTCGGCGAGAAAGACGCCGTTCCCGCACCTCGGACAGATGGGCTTTCGCGCCTTTATCGTCTCCCCGCTGAGCTGATAGTACCTGTGCACAGCCATCTAGCTGGCCTCCTTCTGCTCTGAGAGGACGTTTCTCTTGACTATATGCGGGTTCTCCACCTGCCTCATGCGCTCCTCGCTCTCGTATATCCTCGCATGGGCTATGCTCTCCCTCTTCCCAAAGAGGCTGTTCATCTTTCTTATAACGACCAGTCCGGGCTTTGAGTCCTTGATGGCTGCAAGCCTCTCCAGGACGCTCTTCCTTGTTGGTGTCGAACCCTCACTGTGAACAACCCTCAGCACGATCTCCCGCCTCTTCAGCAGCGGATTCTCGCGCTCGCTCAAGATCTCTATATCCATAATCGGATCACCTTCCTCCACATCTCTTAAACCTTTTCTTTAACTATCATTCTTTTAAGAATGCCTTCGATCTCACTCTTCTTCTCAGGTGTGACCATGACAAGAACACTTCCAACAGACGGCTGGCCGTAGACGACAGCAGATCCAACTGGCGCGTAGAGTATCGCGGGCAGGGCCGCCAGGTCCTCCTCGCCATCGACTATGATCTCTGTGGGTGTGCATCCGTTCAGAGATTCGCGGACCGCGCCCAGAAGCTCATCCGTGAGGGTCCCGGGCGGATTCTCGACCGTCACAACCCTGTAGCTTCCCTCGAGATGCCTCCGCTTGATGCTGTCCTCGACAGGAGACCTCTTGGTCTTGTGATCGACTATCATCAGGTCCGGCATTAAGGATGCCTTGAGGATGTAGAATGTGGTTATATCCCCAACCGCGATAAGCCTCTTCGCACCTCTCAGATGCTCTGCCATCCTCTCGACGCACTCGACCCCGTGACATCGGTAGAGGATGCCAAGCGGCTCCTTCAGCTCATCGCGCATCTCCTCAGGAAGTAAAAGAACTCTCAAGCTATCGCACCTTCAGAGCATATCTTCCGGGCAGCGTTATGCCCAGCTTTGCAGCAACCTCAGAGCCCTTCGGATCTATGACCACCACATATCCGGCCCAGTCCTTGCTCAGCGAGGACGATCCGCAGATTGGGCACACCAGCCCCTCAACGATCCTGTGGCACTCACGACATGCCTGCTCGGTCATTCAGCCTCCGCCTTCTGCTCAGCGCTCTCGGTCTTCTTCACAGGCTCCTTTGCCTCCTGGGTCTCCCCGCGCCGCAGGGCCTCGAGCCACTCGATCTTCCCCAGGCCTGTCTGGCGCATTGTGAGCCCGATCTTGCTTCCCCTGGGATCTTTCTCGTTCAGACTCACAGCAATTATCCTCGCGCGAACCCTGTCTCCCTCGGCCAGGAACTTGTTTGTGTCCTTGCTCACAAGCCTCGCGTTCTTCTCATCGTATGCCATGTACTCATCTGTTATCTGGCTCACGTGGAGCAGACCGTCGAACGGCCCTATGCTCACGAACGCGCCGAACTTGACTATCTCTACGACCTCCCCCTCCACGACCTCCTGCATCTCGGGCTTGAAGACTATCGCATCGAACACGGCATCGTAATACACAGCGCCGTCGCCAGCTATTATGCGACCCTCTCCTATGCTGTCAACGCCGAGGATGGCCACAATGGCGCCCAGCGTCCTGTCGACCCTTGCCTCGTACTTGGTCCGGAGGGCCATCTCCACCGCGTCGTTCAAGGGTTTGCCCATATCCTCAGGGGGTATCCTCACCACACCCTCAAGCTTCATCCTTCTGTACATCAGAACCTCCCCTGCGCATCGATCTCGAGGTACTGGCTCTGGCGCAGGTAGATAACCGTGATGCCTCTCTTAGATAACCTTTTCCTGAGCTCCTTATCTCCCGTGAGAACGGCAGCTCCTGTCTCGGATGCGAGCTTCTCCAGGACGTCATCTGCATCACCATCTGCATCGAGAATTCTGCATCTGGACAGGAGGCCGAGCGCGACGCTTGCAGCGCGTCTGTCTTTTCCCCTGTCTCCAAGCCTTGAGATTGCCCTGAGCTCCCTGATCACAGCTGTCGGTACAAGGTACTCGAAGTACCCCAGCCTCTCGAGCTCAGAGAATATATCGACTCCGAACTGCTCCGGCATCATCAGCGCGTTTGTATCCAGGAGGACCTTCAAGCACCCTCTACCTCTAGGAGACTATGGTTCCAACACCGATCAGACGCCATCTGGCCCCGATGCGCCTGCTGACCGCGACCCTGTCCCCCACCTCCGCGCAGACCGGCCTCTTGAGCTGCACCTGGACCTGGCCGCTCTCCCTCGCGCTCGTGACAACCCCCACAGTCGTAGCTGTGCCCACGTTGAGCATCAGCGGCTCGCTTGTGTGTATCGGCTCAACAGCGGCCTCCTCAGTGGATCCAACCACCCTCTCCAGGAGCTTCATGTCCATGACGAAGCTCTGCCACACTGGGGGAAGCTTCCCAGGAGCGCCTGCGACCTGCCCAACCAGATTATCGCTCTTCGTTATCGAGGGGTCGAGATTTGTTCCGACGCCGATCAGACCTCCCGGGGTGACCTCTGCGACGTCCTCACCGCCCGCCCTCAGGTTCGTCACCTTGGTCTGTATCGGAACCCACTGCTTCTTGCCCTCTGCCTCAACGAGCCTGCCAGGGACTATTTCCAGCTTGTCGCCCTTCCGAAGCACGCCCTGGCTCAGGGAGCCGCCGACCACTCCGCCAACCAGGCTCTCGACCGATGTACCAGGGCGATTGACATCGAACGATCTCGCTATCTTGAGCAACGGCGGCTTCTTGGTGTCCCTGGACGGGGTGGGGATGACCTCCTCTATCGCCTGGATCACCATATCTATGTTTATGTTCTGCTGAGCCGATATCGGCACCACAGGGGCGTTCTCAGCAACAGTGCCCTTTACAAATGCCTTTATCTGCCTGTAGTGCTCTAGCACCTCCTCCTTCGAGATGAGATCTATCTTGTTCTGCACTATGACTATCCTGTCGATCCCTGTTATGTTCAGGGCCATGAGATGCTCTTTCGTCTGGGGCTGGGGGCATGGCTCGTTGGCGGCTATCACCAGGACAGCCCCATCCATTATCGCAGCCCCGCAGAGCATTGTGGCCATGAGAGTCTCGTGCCCTGGGGAGTCCACAAAGGAGACTGTTCTCAGAACTGTGGTAGGGGATCCACAGTGCTTGCACACCTCGTCCACCGTGTAGCAGTCGGGTGCCGGGCAGTTAGGACACTTTCTGAAGGTAGCATCGGCATAGCCAAGCCTTATCGATATGCCTCTCTTTATCTCCTCGCTGTGCTGATCGGTCCATACGCCGGACAGTGCCCTGACCAGTGTGGTCTTCCCATGGTCCACATGGCCGACCATGCCTATGTTAACTTCCGGTTTTGGCAATTTTGGATCTCCTCGAGTATCGATGATGCACCCTACAGCATACACTATATAAATACTTCACGAACAGGTCTCAGGCATAGCCTGCATACGCGTCTCTTATCTTGCTCCTTATCTCAGAGACGAATATCCTGTAGCTGTCCTGTGTGAAACCCTTCCAGCCGATGAACTCCTCGTAGAGGCCTGCGCCGAACGCCTCCTCATCTGCAGTCGTGCTTGGCGTACCGAAGCCCCTAAGGAGCGAGAAGTTCTCCTCAAGGTAGAGAAGAAGAGCCATCTCCGAGTACGGTCTGGGCAGGAGGGGCTGCGTCTCGATCAGCTCCAGAAAAAGCCTCTCGTCCTCCCTCAGATCTTCGGGGGTTATGTTCAGTCTTCCCATACGCTCTGAATCGTACGTCCTGATCTCCGAGCCTGAATCCCTTGTTATATCCTCGAATATCCTTGCCACCTCGAGCTCGTGCTCCAGTGTGAAGAGAAGCATCTTCTCCGTTGCCCTCTCTGCATAGCTCCTGTTGAGAGATATCATCGAGAACCACAGACCCCTGTAGTACATGCGCCTGCTCATCGAGATCGAGAAGTCGAGCGCGTTGCTCCTTTCACCAAGCGATGGGAAGAAGTTGATCGTATCCGTCTCAAGAAATATGTGCCTCTCCATATCCTCACATTGCAGGCCCCTCACACGATCGATGCTGGAAAGTTCGCGAAATACCTCCAGAGGATCCTCAAGCCTCCTGTACTCGCTCAAAAGACGATCCCGCTCAGGCTTTGACAGGCATGCCATCCTGCTGCCGACCTTCCCTGCAACAGACCGTATCCACTTTATGTACTCCATCTCGAAGAGTGCTCTGTCCATGCTCACATCCCGCAGGTTTCTCATTCTGTTAGGCGCACAAAGTATTTAGCAGGAGCGGAGATCTGGGTCTGGGAGGTGAATGTGGTGGAGGAGGAGATCGGGAGGATCAGGAAGAATGAGAGCACAGAGGTTGTGATCAGGAAGACGGAGTTCAGGGGATCTGTGGGTGTGGATATCAGAGAGTACCTTACCTCTGAGAGATATACTGGATGGTCGAAGAACGGCGTGCGCATACCAATAGAGCTGTGGCCAGAGTTCAAGGCGATACTGGACAGGGTCGAGACTGGAGATGAGGGGAGGGCCTGAATCCATCCTCGCTTCGTATGTCCCAGATGAATGACAACCGCCTGAATTGGCAGAGCTCCCGGTCTGCGGCGTGGTCTGCAGAGATTATAGTTCTTTGCGTCACTCCATGTAAACCCATTTAAAAGCTACTGGATATGTCATACTTCATAGACGATTTTATGTGATATTCTATATTATAGTAACTTATGCGGAATACTATAAGCCGGGCCATGGTCACTGGCTCGAATTACTGAACGAGCTGTCTGACGGCTGACACGCCACATGACCCCAACAGGCCGCATGCATCTGAAATACACTGGCATCCGGATGAGTATGTGGTCCGGGAAGCACATTGTGATGTAAGCAGTCATTCTCACGATCGCAACGCTTAAATCAGGATCTTCCTCAACACCATCCTGTGCCGCCGTGGCTTAGCCCGGTTAGAGCGGCTGATTCGTATGAGCCTCAGGCTCCGGGATATCAGCAGTTCATGGGTTCGAATCCCATCGGCGGCTTTACTAAACAGACAGCATGCGTATTCGCTCTTATGTGCTTGGCAACTTGTGGGTCGTACAATGTGATTGCTGAACGCACTTATTCATTCACCAGGGATGCATAGCAGAACCAGCACTTCTATGGGTAAGTTATCATATGGATAAGAGCGTGCGGATTCTCTGTGCTCTTACGGTGTGGTAATCTACCTGTGATGTGTGGATAAGCGCAAAAGAAATAACTGCAGGCGATTCATAGCCATCAACCAAACAATGAGACGTCAAAAAACTAACAGACCACTGGATATCGATTTCGATGTCGATATCTTTCAAAATAAACACATTCAGGGAGCCAACCCCATCGGATCAACTCAACAAAGGTAGACCACCTGCGGTGTTCATCATCATTTTCGGAAAGTTTATACCCCATGAGCACAAAGTGCAACGATGGATGGGTAGCACTGAAGGGTAACTGACAGCATTACCTCCACAGGTTTGCGGCTTTTAGCTGCGCGAAGGGTTTCTCTCAACAAACAGAGTTAGCTTTGCTATTCAGTTTTGAATATTATATTATGATAGTATACGATGTCTGGTGTCGAGACCTGGATCATTTTTGGGAGACTCTGCACTGTCATACGACCAGTGCATTTATTATCCATCAGATTTAATTACCGGCATGCGGTTAGATTCATTTGATATCTTTGTTAGAATATATAACCGTGACTTAAGAAAGTTACCAAAAAATATAAATAATTCCAAGTAGATTAACTCTTACATCTAAAGGATGTATGGGTGGTGAAAAAAACATGAAAGGAGCGATATTGCTGGCTGTGACACTGGCGCTGTTGACCACTGCCATGGCCCAGGACTTTGCCCCGATGGCTGGGATGGGCACATCTCAGACAGCGTTCATAGCTGCCAATGGAGTCTACTCCGCGGGCGGCGCTGGCTTTGCTTTCCCGGTCATTCCAGGACAGAACTACAACTACGATGACATCTACTCCGCAGCAGGCCCGGATGTGGCTGTTGCGGCATTCGGCGCGGTTGCAGCGAACTCAAAGACGGTGACCAAGAACCAGGATGCAAACGCCTGCTGTAATCTTGGAAATACCGCACCAACAACCGTCAACCTCGAGAGGATCGGACTTCCACAGCAGATAGCCCTTGGCGCTGGTGCCGGCAGCAGAGCCACTAACACAGTCACAATAACAACACAGCAGAAGTGAGCAGGGGAGTAGCAGGAGGAGATGAACGAGATGCAATCGCCCGTCAGCATTATGATTTTGCTGACGGGTGTTGCACTGATTTTTCTTGCAAATGCATCTGCCCAGGAGAGCGTGCAGGGTCTCTCCATAGAGGATGTACGGGCGTTCCATCAGGATTTTCTCCGCAAATCCAGCAACCTGAGTTTAATGCAGACAGATATCCCTGAGATACCAAGTGCGTCTTTCGCCAGGCTCGCGCCTTCCAGCACAGGAGATCTCGTTGCTCTGAACTCGAATATGGAGAGGGATCTCTCATACGACGGCGAGATCGCTGAGAGCGCGCCCAGGATAAACTACATGGACATCTCTCTTGACAAGATCACAGTCATAGCGATCAACATGGGCAGGGGCGGGAGCGCTGTCGCGACGTCCAACGTGATGATAACGCCAGTACAGTTGCAGGGCGGATATCCATCATGCTCAGCGCTTGACAAGCTGAGATGATCTGTTTTGAAGCTGTGCTCCTGAGATTCCAGGCAATTCGAGGGTCAAAGAGCATCTCAATGAGAACCTGCACTGTTATGGAGTTGTAACTCAGCGTGGATCTGTATAATCACAGATCTCTCATGCGGCCGCACACATGGCCAAGTTTGTTATACCAGCTTGCACAATTTAATCACGTGAGAAACAAGGAGATCGCGGCCATACTCTATGAGATGGGGGAGCTGCTGGAGATCAGGGGAGAGAACCGCTTCAAGGTCATAGCGTACAGCAAAGCAGCGAGGGCCATTGAGTCTCTTAAAGAGGACATCGAGGAGGTATGGAGGCGCGGAGAGCTCGACAGGATACCCGGAGTTGGGAAGGCGATAGCAGAGAAGATCTCAGAGTACCTAACGACAGGCCACATAAAAGCGTATGATGAGCTTGTCTCCACCATCCCGCAGGGAATGAAGGAGCTGCTCCAGCTGCAGGGCGTGGGACCCAAGACGGTTGCGCTCCTCCACGAGAAGCTCAACATCTCAACAATCGACGAGCTCGAGGCTGCTGCGCGGCAGCACAGAATCCGAAGGCTTCCCGGCATGGGACCGACGAAGGAGGCAAACATACTGAAGGCGATAGAGCGGTACAGGAGGCGCTCCACACGCATACCGCTCAGCGCAGCTGCACGCATTGTGGAGAGAATCATGAGACACCTGGAGGGTATTGAGGGGCTGAGCAACATCACCGTCGCCGGTAGCTTCCGGAGGGGGAAGGAGACCGTTGGGGATATAGACATCCTGGCGACATCCTCCCGGCCCTCAGAATCCATAGCCGCGTTCGTTCGCATGCCGATGGTCGACGAGATCCTCGGCCAGGGGCCGACGAAGGCAAGCATCATCGTCGAGGGGACTGTTCAGGTCGATCTCAGGATCGTTGAGCCGAGATCATACGGAACACTGCTCCAGTACTTCACAGGCTCTAAGGAGCACAACGTTAAGTTGCGCAGCATAGCACTGCAGCGCGGCTACTCCCTCTCGGAGTACTCCCTCAAAAGGCTGGATACAGGCGAGGAGCTCTTCTTTGATCGCGAGGAGGATGTGTACAAGGCGCTTGGCATGCAGTACATACCCCCTGAGCTGAGGGAGGATCGCGGCGAGATCGAGGCAGCGCTGGCCAGTCATCTTCCCGATCTTGTGGAACTCTCGAGCATGAAGGGCGATCTCCATGTGCACAGCACATGGTCTGATGGTATCGGATCCATTGAGGATCTGGTCGCTCATGCGAGATCGCTGGGGTATGAGTACGTGGCAATCACAGACCACTCGCCGAGCGTCGGGATAGCGGGGGGGCTGTCCGATGAAAGACTGCTGGAGAAAGTGGATGCGATATCCAGGATGAACGAGAGGCTCGATGGGTTCAGGATACTCGCCGGCACAGAGGTGGACATAAGGGCGGACGGGAGCCTGGACTACACAGATGATATCCTGGAGAGATGTGATGTGGTGGTGGCTGCGATCCACATGGCGCAGAGCCAGAGGGAGCGCGAGATCAACAGCAGGCTCGTGGCCGCGATGGAGAACGAGCATGTCGACATAATAGCGCATCCAACAGGGCGGATCATAGGGAGGAGGGAGCCGTACCAGGTCGACATGGAGCTCATACTGGAGACGGCTGCCAAGACCGGCACGATCATGGAGATAAACGCCTATCCTGAGAGGTTAGATCTCAGTGATGAATGGGCGAGGCGCGCGAAAGAACTCGGGGTGAAAATGGCGATCAGCACAGACGCGCATTCGCCTGAGCAGCTCGAATTCATGCGCTACGGGGTCACGGTCGCACGCAGGGGATGGCTGGAGCCATCTGATGTGATAAACACACTGAGCACAGAGGAGCTCATGAGACATCTAGGGATTCGTTGATGCTGATAAACCCATGTGCTACTCATACCTTTTACAGCATGCCCATGGTCCGCCTGATCCGGCAAACGGCTCAAGCTTTCTGAGACTTGATTCCAGTTGCCGGCCGGGAGCTATGCAATCATCCACCGCAGAACCTGCAGCCGTTCGCGAGGGCGTCTGGCTCGCCAAGGTAGAGGACCTGCTCTCTTGAGCCGTATCTGTATACGGTAATCCCCTTGCAGCCCAGCCTGTACGCGAGACTGTAGACCCTGATGACATCGCTCACAGACGCTTTTTCCGGGAGGTTCACGGTCTTCGAGACCGCATTGTCTGTGTGCTTCTGAAACGCAGCCTGGATCCTGACGTGCTGCTCCGGATTTATGTCCAGTGCTGTGAGGAACAGCTCCTTCATATCATCCGGGATCCCCGGAATCTCCTGTATCGATCCCCTGCGCGCGACCTCTGCTCTCAGTGCCGGGGTCATTATGCCCCTCTCGGCTGCCATCCTCTCGAAGAGCGGCGAGCTCTCTATAAGCCTCGCCCCCTCGAGGACATGCCTGACAAAAGATACAGCAAAGAGCGGCTCTATGCCAGAGGAGGTGCCGGCGATGATGCTTATCGTGCCTGTGGGGGCGATTGTGGTCACGGTTGCGTTCCTCATCGCATCCCAGTCCTTCAGAGAGGACTCCTCGAAGAGCGGGAACGAACCCCTCTCATGTCCCAGGGCGCATGACTCTTCGCGCGCTGTTCTTGTGACAAACGCCATCAGCTCCTCTGCGATCCTGAGGGCGTCCTGGGATGCGTACGATACACCTAGCTGAATCAACATCTCGGCGAAACCCATGACCCCGAGGCCGATCTTTCTCGTGCGCAGGGTTGCCTCCTCTATCTGCTTCAGAGGGAACCTGTTCGCGTCTATGACATCGTCAAGAAATCTGACACCAAGCCTGACGGTCTCCTCAAGTCTATCCCAGCAGATCTCCCCTCTCTCCACCATCCTGCTCAGGTTCACAGAACCCAGGTTGCACGACTCGAATGGCAGGAGCGGCTGCTCTCCACAGGGATTCGTCGCCTCTATGACCCCGGGGAGAGGGTGCAGCGCATTTATCCTGTCTATGAATATCACCCCAGGATCTCCACGGCGCCATGCGTACGTCGCCATCATGACCATCAGATCCCTGGCGTTCATCTCACCGGTGGCTTCTCCAGTCCTGGGGTTTATCAGCTCAATCGATCCGTCGCTCTCACACCTGCGCATGAAATCATCCGTTATCGCCACTGAGATGTTGAAGTTCTCCATGCCGCCGCGATCCTTGCATGCGATGAACTCAGTCACATCCGGATGATCCACCCTCAAAACACCCATGTTCGCGCCCCTTCTCCTCCCGCCCTGTTTTATGACCTCTGTGGCTGCATCGAATATGCGCATGAATGACACGGGGCCGCTCGCAACACCTCCGGTGCTTCTCACAACATCCCCCTTCGGGCGGAGCCTGGAGAAGCTGAAGCCCGTCCCGCCCCCACTCTGATGTATCAGAGCCATGTACTTCAGGGCGTCGAATATCCCCGAGATTGAGTCCTCCACAGGAACCACAAAGCACGCCGAGAGCTGGCCGAGGGGAAGGCCCGCATTCATCAGCGTCGGGGAGTTCGGGAGGAAGCTGAGAGATCTCATCATCGAGAGGAACTTCTTTTTGGCATCATCAGCATCTCCACCGTAGCGCCTCTCCACAGCGGATACCGCGGATGCGACCCGCTCGAACATCTCCCCAGGGGTCTCGATGACATTCCCAAGCTCATCCCTTCTGAGATACCTCTTCTTCAGAACCTCGACCGCGTTGACGCTCAGCTTGAGATCATCTGAAACGCCCAGATAGTGCTTCGCCTCTCTTATATCTGATCGTTTCTGCCTGTAGAGTATGTACGCCTTGGCGACCTGGGCGTATCCCGCATCGATCAGAACCTCCTCGACGATGTCCTGGACATCCTCCACGGACGGTATTTTATCCCTGAAGCGTTCATCCACTATGCTCACAACCCTTCCGGCGAGCTCCACAGGTGTTCTTTCGTCCACGATGCCCAGCGCATCGAATGCCTTGGATATCGCCCTGGATATCCTGGAGGGATCGAAATCGACTGTTCTCCCATCCCTCTTTCTTATCTTCTCGACCAGCTCGCTCCCCCCGGTGCAAACGATATATACCTCTATCCTTTACGTGGATATAAACTCAGACTCTGGGGGTCGTCGCAATAAAGCTCGCAGTCTCAGGAAAGGGTGGTGTTGGCAAGACAACTCTTGCTGGAACGCTGGCGCGTCTGTTCGCCCGTGATGGCTACAGGGTTCTTGCGATAGATGCAGACCCTGACATGAACCTCGGATCCGCCCTCGGCATAAAGGAGAATCCGAGGCCGATAACGGAGTACAAGGAACTCATCGAGGAGAGGGCCAGCATGCCGATGGGCATGTATCGCATGAACCCAAAGGTGGATGATGTGATAGACAGATGCGGATGCACAGGTCCGGACGGGGTGAGGTTCGCGGTCATGGGCACCCTGGAGACTGGCGGAAGCGGATGCATGTGCCCTGCGAGCGCATTCCTGAAGGCGCTTCTCAGGCATGTCATCTCCAGGGAGAAGGATGTCGTGATACTTGACATGGAGGCAGGCATAGAGCACCTCGGCAGGGGCACTGCGAGAGGCGTTGATGCGATGATAGTGGTCGTCGAGCCAGGCCTGCGATCCATAGAGACCGTGGAGCGGATCAAACGACTTGGCGAGAACATAGGAATAACAAACCTGCTGGCTGTGATCAACAAAACCGACGATCCTGGAATAGTGAAGGAGAAGCTCGAGGAGATGGGCATACCTGTTCTCGGAACCATACCATTCGACAGGAATCTGATAGATGCTGATCTTCAAGGAAAGGCACCCATAGACGTGGGCGGTCCTGCTGTCGAGGCGATAAAGAGGATCAAGGAAGAGCTGGTCAGGAGATTTGAGGGGGTCCCCTGAGGGGGGATTTTCCTGCCATCGCCAGTTTCAATCAGTCCTCATCAATTCGAGACCCAAACCACCCAGCTTCGAAGGGTCGCAGCTGCTGGCAGAGTCATCATCGATTGCTGATGCACTTTGAGATGATATCCATCTCAGGGCAGGTTGTCCTCGCCACGGAGGCCGTGCTGCCTCTGCAGGCTCATATCGATGAGTATTCTGAATATGCTCTTTATGCTTCCCGGATCGAGACCGAGCTCTGTGGCCATATCCACAGCTCTGCCGAGCACCAGAGCCTCCTGGTCCGGATCGGATATCGAGAGACCGAGCGCAGCCTTATCCCTGTATATCTCCTCTGCAAGAGCCATGCGCTTCTGTATCAGCCTCAGGATCTCCTCGTCTATCTTCTGAACCTCCATGCGATGCTCAACCAAGCCCATCATATCCCCTCCTGGAAGAGATCTGCCTGACCCATCCTGGCGCTTCTGTTCTCAACCGCTGTCCTTATGATCCTTCCGCCGAGCGATGACCATGCCGCAGCAACATCATCTCCTGAGACCTCATCAACAAGTGCAGCGTACGCGGGTCCGGTGCCGGATAGCGTCGCTCCCGCAGCGCCCGCCCTGAGCGCGAGGACCACAGGCTCGGGAGATCTGCGAAGCGCTGTGCAGTACAGAAGCCCGTTCAGGGTCATGGCTGCTGCATAATCTCCCTCCATCGCCATATCAAAAACAGCATCCGCAACCCGGGAGAAGAGCCGGCACCGCTCCACATCGACATCCCGTGAGAAGAACCGCTCATCTGGAATTAGTAGAATCACATCTGAGTGCAGCGCATCTCTTTTTAAGAGGGCTTTCTCCAGGTTGTCTGTCACCACAACACCGCCGAGCATTGAGGCGCACGCGTCATCGAACGCGCCGGTCACCGTGACACCTGCCTCGAGTGCTGCCTCGACCCCGATCCGCACAGCATCTATCATATCGATCTCCTCGCCCAGCGCATCCAGAGTGGCGAGCACCGCGGCGTTCGCAGCAGCGCTGCTCGACTTCAGGCCGCTTGCAACCGGTATCTCGCTCCTGGTCCTGACAACGCCGCCATAATCGAGTCCGAAGTGATTCAGCACGCGCTCAACGCATCTGACTATGAGCGTTGTGTCAACACCCGATGCATCACCCACCACCCTCTCAGAATCATCAAGCACAACCTCTGCGGATGTTCTGAGCGATATTCCGAACGCAGAGCCCTTCCAGTTCGCGATGGCATTCAGCACAGTTGCTGCGCCGTATGCAGTGGCGTATCCTTTCATGGTGACATCCTCTTTGCCGGCACGGTCCAGATTCTCATGCTCCCATGATTCATTATTCCACACGGTCTCCGCCGGTGTATCCACTTTGCCGGCACGGTCCAGATTCTCATGCTACCATGAGGCTTTCAGAATGATCTCACGCCAGACCGGTCTCTATCATCCTTCTCAGCTTATCGAGCTCCTTAACGAACTCTGGCTTCTCCTCACGTGTGTACTTTGCCATGAGCTTCTCCAGGTAATCGAGCTCGCTGTATGTCGATACAAAAGCTGGCTCGTAGCTTCCAAGCATGTACAGCGGAATGACATCGACGCCACCCCTCGATGTGATCTCCTGCAGATCCTTCACGACGATGACGAAGCAGTATCTCCTGTACCCCAGTCCCCTCGCGATGTTCTTCGCCAGGCTGTCCATCTGCTGTATTCTTCTTGCTGAGAGGCTCTTGTATGCTGCCACAGAGTCCTTGTACTCCACGAACATAACCGAGTCCTCTGACCAGAGGATGGCATCGTACTCCACTATCGCCACGGAGTTCTTCAGGGCGACGACATTGAAGAGAACACCCCTGCACCATCCGATGTTCAGGTGCACCCTGAAATCGCTCTCCGTTGGGGGAGCCAGCCTCGGCTTGAGGACATAAGGATCGCTCCTGAGCTCGATCATGATCTGAGGTCTGATCCGAGCTTTTATAAAGAAATTGCCATCCGGATGCGGGACTTCGAGATAAACAGTAACGGGAATCGCTGGGATCGCAGCTCATCGGCCAGTTGATCGATCGAACTGGCGACCACCCCCGCCTCAGGAGTTTGCGCCCCGATGTCTGCCATTCATGCCGAGCCCCGCATACATTGCGGTCCAGTGAGGGCTTCAGCGATGTGAATACGCCTGAGAAACAGACTGACAGATCGCATTCAATGGGATAAAACGCAACGCTCTTATCCATCTGATAACTTGTCCGAAGAGGTACCATTCAAGCTATGCGCTCGTGATGGGGAAATGAGTGCATTCAGCAACCGGCCTGCATGTCCTTCAAGTTGCTGAATACATAAGAGCGAAACGCAGGATGAGCTCACCCAGACGCTCTGGGCGGTCAGGCCTCTATCAGGACCTCCTGCGACAGTATGTTGATCTCCTTGAGCTTCCCATCGACCTCCTTCGATCCGCCAAGTATGCCCTCGAAGAGGATCCTGCCATCCATGACAACGATCCTGACCACGCTGTCCATTACCAGCTCCTTTTTGCCACCGGCAACCATGTAGACCGACAGCTCACACATAGCATCACCGTGAATATGACGGACCCGGCGGGACTCGAACCCGCGACCCCCGGGTTAGAAGCCCGGTGCTATATCCTGGCTAAGCCACGGGTCCATTCGGTTTCATCCGCCCCTTGGCGGCATCTGGCCAAGCGACTGCCTCAGCTGGTCCTGAAGCTGATTGAACCTCGACTGTATCCGCTCCTCCTGCTTGGCAACTGTCTTCAGGCGGAGATCGAGGAGATCCACCCTCTCCTTCAGCTCTGTCATCAGCGTCGCCTTGTCGGATCTGAGCATAAGCTCTCCGACATTCTTGTAGACCACCACATCATCCGGAGACTTGTCCAGCTCCTTGATCGCAGCCTCCGCCTCCTTCTTGAGGAGCTCTATCTGGCTCTTCTGCGCAACCAGTGCCTGCGCCTGCTGCTGCAGCTGCTGCAGCTGAGCAAGCTGATTCTGCACCTGAGGGGGTAACTCTCCGCTCATATCTCAACCATCTCCACACATATCCTGACAAGCCGCAGCCAGGTGTTCAGGGCCGCTCTCAGGGAGACCACATCATCACCCTCGACAATCAGCACCATTCCATTATCCACGGCGCGGATCGCCACCTTCCCACGATGGAGTTCGTCATCAAGCTCCGGCTCCAGTGCACGGAATACCAGCTCTGGATCCGGGAGCTCAAAGACGATCTCTGCACGGCCCCTCATGCCATCAGATCGCCTTCATTCGCTTTACGGTGGTGGGCCGTTCCTTCATAAGTATTCTGTGGCCGCAGTAGGGGCATCTCACGCCAGCGTACTCATAATCAACTTCCACAGTCCTCTTGCACCTGGCACACTTGTAGGCCATCTACTCCGTCTCCATCGACCTCTTGATCATCGATCTCACAACAGATCTCCCGGCTGACGTCACTGGAAGGTACGCACCACCTGCGAACTCGTAGCCGCACTTGGAGCACTGCCATATCGCGGTGCTGACCCTCCTGATCCTGGTCCTGTTGCACCTCGGGCAGTCATACCTGGCCCTGCTCTTCTCCTCGATATCGGCTACAAGCTTTCTGACCTTCCTTCCATACCTTGGCCCAAACCTGGCCGCGGATCTGGTCTTCCTTCCCTTCTTGAACTGCTTGACCATAATGCATCATTCCAGAAACTTCTCTCGGATCTCCCTAGCATTCTCACATGCTATATCAACAATGCGGTACACCTGCTCCTCTGAGAGCATTCCAGGGCCGCTCTTCTGCATCCCGCATATCGTGCCGTCTGCCTTTGTTATCACGGTGAGCTTGGCATCGGCTATGGCCTCCTCGTCTATGTCCGGATCGAAGAGCACCACATCCCCGAACTCGACGGCTGTCGTGGCAATGGGTATATCCCTGACCGGAAGCTGGAAGTCATCACCCAGACCGAACCTGCTCGCCGGCACCGTGGCTCCGAGAAGAGCTGCGATGGCGCCAAGGCTGGATGCGTCCATGATGTTTCCGCAGTCGTCCAGTATGTGTATGTCTATGAATATCACCCAGACCTTCTCCCCGGGAACGATGCAGAGCGCGTCCAGGTCCACAGCGCCCGACTCGCGAACCCCCCTGTCAACGACACGCGCGAGCTCTATTCCGTACTCGTTCGGCGGACCCGGCTCGAATATTGGAGATGCCAGCGGGACAAGCTCCGCGTTCGTCACTATCACACCGCGGTTCGGAGCGTCCGGGAACGGCTCCCCGGGCTGTATCTTGATCCCGACCATGACCTGGGTTTTTCCGAGCCTGACAAGAGCGCTGCCCTCAGCCTTTTTTATTATATTCCTCTCGATCTCTATAGGCCTGTACTGGGTGAAGGATCTTCCATCCGCACGCTCGCCGCGCAGCAGCAGGTTGTACAGATAGTCCTTTCTTATCTCAGATATCACGCTGCTCATCTTCTGCTCCCCTCATCCTGAAGGTCCTCGAACTGGCTGTATCTGTCTATGAGCACCTTTCTCTGGATCCTGTAGATCTCCTGGCAACCCCTCTTAGCGAGCTCTATTGCCTGGCGGAACTCATCCCTGGTCATCATCCCGTCCATCTGAAGGAGCGTGATCTCGCCAGTGGGCGTTATTGCTATCGGCATGTCCGCCTGGCCGAAGTTGTCCTCATCCTTCATGGGATCCAGGACTATCTGGCCATCAACCTTTCCGGCTGCGCATGATGACACTAGGCTCCTCATTGGAATGCCAGCGTCTGCAAGCGCGACGGATGCAGCATTTATACCTGCTGTCCTGGTTCCGGCATCCGCCTGAAGCACCTCCACGAATATGTCTATAACAGACTTCGGAAAGTATGATGTCAGTATCACAGGCTCCAGGGCCTCACGGCTGACCTTCGAGAGCTCGTAGCTTCTTCTGTCTGGTCCGGGCCTCCTCCGCTCCTCCACGGAGAAGGAGGCCATGTTGTATCTGTACCTTATTATGGCCCTGTTGACCTCCTGGAGATGCCTGGGATGGACCTCCCGCGGTCCGTACACAGCAGCTATGACCTTGTTATCACCCATCTCCATGTAGCATGAGCCATCGGCTCTTTTGAGCACGCCAACCTCCATCTTTATGGGCCGGAGCTCATCGAAGCGTCTGCCGTCAAGACGAATTCCATCCTTTATGAATACCCTCTCATCCATATAATCATCCTCTGGCCCTTCTCGCATCCTTAATGTACTCAACAATCCTGTCTGTGAGGCCGTTCGTGTGGGCCTCCCTCTCGATCAGGAGTATGGTCTTCAAGGCCAGGTCCATATCCTCCTCGTTCCCGCTGACCCATATCCTGCCGTTCTGCCCGACGAATATGTTGCAGTTCAGCTCCTTCTTGAGCATGCTTATCATCGAACCGCCCTTTCCTATGAGCCTCGGAACCCTGGTGTGGCTTATCTCCACGACCCTCCCCGTCTTGATGACGCCAAGCCTCCTGTCGTTCAGGGTCAGCTCCACCTTCATCGCGGGATCGACATCCTTCACCCTGGCCATGACCGAGCTGCCTATGCGAAGATACTTTGACATATCCTCGACATCTATCTTCTTTGGAAACTCGGAGATGTGAAGGAGACCGTCGTAGGGTGAGTTGATATCCAGAATCCAGTTCGAGAATGTTATGTCCTTGACGACTCCGATCACGTTATCCCCGACCGCAGGGATATACTTGCCTGCAAGGGGGATCACGCTGATCCTGTCCCTGAAGCTGGCAATCCCGTAGAGAAGAGAGTACACCTTGCCGTTCCTCACGTATGTGCCTTCACCCGCTCTCCTTGTGTCCTCAGAGAGCAGATCCCCGGGTATCACGATTTTGCGGTCCATCACAAGATCCTCAGTGCTTCAGCAGCTTGGTCTCCGCATCACCCTTTGTGAGCCTGTTCACGAGAGAGTAGAACTCCGTCTGCATCCCTGCAGGGATCCTGATAACCCCGATCCAGGAGCCGTCGTTCTGCCATGCCTCCCTCACGAGCTTGCCGAAGGTTGATATCTCACCGTAAGACTTCGCGGCATAGCTCGCAGGAACCTTCACCGCGACCTCAACCTCCTCGAACCTTATGGGGATTATGGGGCGTATGGCCTTCATCGTTATCGCGACAAGCTCCTCGAGGGACTTCGTCGGATCGATGTGAACCTTTGCCTCTGCCATCGCCTGCTCGATCCTCGATGGAGGATGTGGTGTCCTGGTCTGCGGGTTTATCGCATTCCTCGCGATCAGCTCGATTACCTGCCGCTTCTTAGACTCTATGACCCTCCGGCGCTGCTCTGCCGTGAGGCTGATCTCGCCCTTCTTTATGATGATCTCCGCTATTGCGAGAGGATCTGTTGTGCCGAAAGCCTTGAGGAGGTCCTCCTCAGCGCTTCTATCCCCTCTGCTCGCGTTCTCGAAGACATCCTCGACCGCGAGTATGTCCTCTATTCTGACATCCTCCCCGCGGCGCATCGCAAGGGCTCCATCGGGATCCACAAGAACCTCGAAGACCGCGCCGTGGCTCTTCAGCCTCGCGGGAACAGCCTCATCGAGCTTTACCATCCTAGGCCTCGCCTCCGAGCTGTGATTTCAGCATCTCGATGTACTCAGCGACCTCAGACTCCTCGAGCTTGCGGAACTTCTTGTCCTCCAGCATTATAACCCCTATCTCCGTCGTCGAGGCGTCGAGCTTCCCCTCTGATGCCCTGTAGAGGGCCTCAAGCCCGAGGAGAATGGCCTCCCTCATGTTCATATCCTCACGGTACTTCGCCTCGAAGACCTCCATGACGGCTGCTCTGCCAGCCCCTATCCCTGTTGCCTTGTACTCGAGGAGCGCACCGCTGGGATCCGTCTCGAAGAGCCTCACCCTGTTATCCTCAGCCCCTATTATGAGGAGAGCTGTTCCAAATGGCCTGACACCGCCGTACTGGGTGTAGGTCTGCTTGAAGTCGCATATCTTCTTCGAGAGTGCCTCAACGCCGATTCTCTCATCGTAGATCAGCCTGTTTATCTGACACTCGACCCTCGCCCTGTCAACCAGTATCCTGGCATCCGCAACAAGCCCGGATGTTGCAGCACCTATGTGAGTGTCTATCTGGAAAATCTTCTCTATCGACTCCGGCTCCATGAGCCTGCTCGTTATTCTCTTATCAACAAGAACCGCGACCCCATCCGTGGCCTTTATGCCCACCGCTGTCGTGCCTCGCCTGACCGCCTCTCTCGCGTACTCAACCTGAAAGAGCCGGCCGTCCGGGCTGAACACTGTGATCGCCCGGTCATACCCCATCTGAGGTGCCATCTGCATAATCACATCCTCCTTCCAAGTCAAAATATGTAAGACCCAGATATCTGGTATCCAGACCCTCTATATGGTCATCCGGAGATACATCGATCTCATGACCGCGGGTGCTCACAATCACTCCAGAAATTCCCTTTAGGTCTACTCTTCTCCGATGCTCCTCCGGTTTTATGCTAGATTGCGGTATATACTTTTCTGTGGCGGTTTTGATCGTCCCGGAGACGCCACGGATCCGTATCGCAGCCCGGAATCCTGCGATTGCATGAATGGTTGCAAGAGATGCTCTCAGCTCCTCCACATGACCATTTCTGCACCTCACTATGCCAAAGCGCCCGTCGAAAGATATTAGCCTGGGGCTGGCGCCTCCTGAATCCCCGAAGAGGCTCAGGTAGGAGGACTGAATCTCGATCGAGACATCCCTGGCATCGAGATGCCCCTCGGACTCAAGCTCGAAGACCAAATAACGCCGCCTGTCCCGCATCACCGGCAGTCTGCTCCTCAATCAGATCCCACGCTCCTCATTTCGACCTGTCTCAAGCACCTCCACCCCGGGAGATGCCCACCTCCGCTGGTTCATCTCAAGGATCCTGCCTGGCAGCCGGAGCGCATCAATGGCCTCCTCCCTGGTGATCCCAAGTATATGAGCCATTGCTATCATATCCCTCGGCGCTCTCAGATCCAGATGTGATCTCGGGCTAGCTGTTATAACAAGCGGAATCCCAAACTTCCTTGCAACCCGCACGTTGTACCTCTGCAGATCCAGCCATCTCGACCTAGATACCCCCCTGAGCCGGATCATCGGCTGGAGATCGATGGCGAGAGCCACCTGATTCCTCCTGGCAGATCTGGCCTCTGGGACTGTCAGCCTGAATCCGGCATTCAAAACCAGATCCACCCTGGGATCGTCAAGGGCCTCTCGAAGCACGGGCTCGCTGGTCGCATGAACTGCGAGAAACGGATAGCGATCCCTCAGAGAGGAGATCCTCCCCTTCAGGCTCCTCGGATCCTTTGATGCGACCTCGACCCCTCTGGCTACGCTTATGCCGCCTATCCTGTATGCAGCATCCAGCCCCTGGAGGTCTCCGGATCCGTTGATGCCCATCACGATTATGCCACTGAACCCCAACCTCCGGGCAACAATTGCCATCCTGCTGGGAGATGATGAACCCTGGGGCATCACATGAACCCTTGGCTCATAGTACATGGAGGCTCCCCTTAAATGATCTCCCTGAGCAGCCTCACAGCCTCCTCATACCTGGAGGGATATGTTGCAACATGCACCGACACATCTATCGCGTCCCCGGCCTCAGAGAGCCTGACCATCCCCCTGTACGCGGCCTGCTTATCCAGACGGAGATGCAGCTTGCAGTCTTCATCAACTCTCTCAGGGATCTCCCTGCGCAGCCGGGAGAGCTCACCCGCGGAGAGCTGCTCTCTGAGCATGTGAATGAACTCCAGCCCCTCCTTCCTACGCAGCTCTGCCTCCAGAATGGTTATCGGGTTCCCGTAGTAACCACTGGCCCTGGTTGACCTGATGTGATCGAGGGGGACGAAGATCGAAAGGGCTCTCCTGACCCTCTCCTCATCCTCGGTTACCGACACGAACGCTCTGAAGTGAACTCTGTGGATCACTTACCCCTACCGTCATGAGCCCTTATGCTGGGGCGGGTCTTCTCTGTCCCGAAGCCCTTCCTGCGGAGACCGCGTCCCTTCTTGCCTGCGCTGGTCTTGCCCCTCTCGGCCCTGCCTCTGTGAGAGCCGCCGCAGATCCAGCTGAGATCTCTGTCGCTCTTAATTGCCGGGTGGTTCGGGTCTACAAGTATCACCTCAAACCACTTGTGTCTGCCGTCCTGCCCAACCCAGTACGAGTTAAGGACCTCCATGTTTCTGAAGCGCCTGGATGCCCTCTCCTCCGCGATCCGCTGGAGGCTCTTTCCCGGGTTCTGCCTGTGCATGGCCATGTGCTTCGTCCTTCTGTTCCTGACGTACCTGGACTTCCGGAGGGCGCCTCTTCTCACCCTCACCCTGGCCAGCACTATGCCTTGCTTCGCCTTGTATCCAAGCGCCCTGGCCCTGTCGAGCCTCGTCGGCCGCTCGATCCTCTGAACGCTCATCTCACGCCGCCAGGCTATCATCCTCTGCGCTCTGAGCCTTCCAACATAGCTCTTCGCGGGAGAGTTCCAGGCATCTTTTATGTATCCGTAGAAAGACCTCAATCCGTTCACCTCAGCCTGGTTCAACCTGCAGGTCACATCCCAGGCGTGGTTGGCAAAAGCGCTCCTAGAAGATAAACCTTTTCAGGGAATCGTCTTCAGAGAAGGTCTGAGAGGACGCTCTTTCTCAGCTCCGAGTCCCTCACGAGAAACCTGATTCTGAGCCTCCCACCCTCCCTGGTCTTGGTCACGAATATCTGCTGCTCGGATCCGATCTCTGCGAGGATCTTCTCGATCTCACCCCTCAGATCATCCGATACCTCCAGCTCCTCCTCGCGGGCCGTGATCCAGTTGTAGACGCGCACCCTGTTCTTCCTGCCCAGGGGTTTGAGCCAGCCCCAGTCTGGATCGTCGAGAGAGTATGCGACAGGCCAGGATATATCTCTGCATCGCTCGTCGGGCTCGCAGTAGCTCAATCCCTGTAGCCCCAGATCCGGGTATCCCCTGGCCTCGCTCTTTATCGTGCGGCACGAGGGGCAGTTCATCCTGGCGAACCACTTCCTGAAAAGAGATTCACTCAGGCCGGTCCTCTCAGCGAAGATCTTCCAGAGCTTCAGGGCATCACCCTCGCTCCAGCCTGCCTGGCCGAGAAATGAGGCGAGAACAGCTCCGGCCCTGTTGCTGCCCTCCTCAGATGCTCTGTGGAGCATGTTCCTCATACACGGCGGGAACCGATCCTCCGGTATCCTCTCCATGGATATCCACAGGTACCTCTCGCGCGAATCCATCGAGATCACAGATACCGGTACCTCCGAGCCCTCTCTAAGCTTGAGCCTCATCTTCTCAGGTGACCCTCTGCAACATAATCGCTGACCACATACCTCTTATCGGCCTGAGGTATGCCTGCCGTCGGGAGCTTGCTCTTCTCATACTCAATCCTCTCCTTGAGTATGCACCTTCCTCCCCTGACCCCACCCATCGGGTTCTTGGGTGTGCCCATGGAGTTCATGCATCTCGCCATGACAGCGGCGCCGCGTGCGAGCCCGTCATCAACAAAAACGATGTTCTTCTCAGGCTCATCATACAGACCCAGCCTGCCGATCTCCTCGAGGATGAGCTCCGGCTTGTTCCCCGATATTCCGGCTCTCCCCGTGACGCCTATCGCAGTCCTCTTTGTGACAAGCCCCTCCTCGATCGCAACCTCGACGAGCCTCCTGGCGACCCTGGCGCTCACCAGGTCGAGTGTTGCAGATAGCACCTTCAGACCATCTCTCCTGTAGATCTCTCCACCGATCTCAGAGAGCCTATCGAGCTTCGAGCCGTTCTCGCCGCAGTCGCAGCCTATCAGCACGACTCCAAGCTTCTGCGCTGCCGCTGCATCGAGGGGGACATAGCCGTAACGCTTCATTCCAGCAGGCACGCGCTCCACTTTTATGTGGTGATCGATCTCCTCGGCATAGAGCCTTGCCTTCTTGTTCACGCCTGAGTTCTTATCTTTAAAGAGATCGAGCGCTGTGCCTGTGGTCGCGTCGACAAGACCCGTTCCCCTGACCACAGCATCAGGTATGGCCCCTGCAATGCCGCAGAAGTTTCCTATCGTCCTGGCGTAGGGAATCTCCTCGCTGGTTATCCTTCCATCCAGGGTCGTGCCGAAGTCCATCGCAAGACACGGGTTCCTGAAGTCGACATCCGTCCACTTTGCACCCTGCTTTATCCCGGCGGTCGCGAGCTCGCCCTCCATCTCGTTTGCCACGATCTCGACACCAGTCGCTCCCATCGGCGGCCAGACCGATGCCACAGGCCCGTTGAAGACTATCTTCTCTATTAGCGAGTACCTGCGGAACCTCTCAGGGATGTTGTGTATGGACATCGCAGGGGTCATCAGCCGTGGAGGAACGCCAGCATCGAGACATCCCTGCGCAAGCGCCTGGATGAATATGCCAACCTCATCAGGTGAGTCAAACTCGGCGACAACACCTGTGGACCTCACAACGAAGTTCAGATCCCTCTCGATCATAAGGCCGGCTGCACGATGGCTCTCGAGCAGGGTGTCCCTGACGAGCTCTGCGATCGATTCCTTTGTGAGTGGCGTGCCACATATGGTCCTGCCGAATATCTCCTCGCCGGGCTTGGGCGGCCTCACATCCCTGGTCATGCGGACGGTCTTGTTGACTATCTGAGTCTTGCCTGTGTCCATATCAGTGGCTGTGAGTATCGATTTTGTCGTTGTATTTCCCACCTCCACAGATGCCACCAGGTAGTACGGCTTGCTCCTGAGATCCAGCAGCTTCACCGGCGGGCTTTCAGCTATCCTTGGTTTTGGCTTGAAGAGACGACGGGAGATATTCATGATTCCCGCGTATACATGACAGACATTAAAACCTTTGGAGAATTCATCTCACCAGCAGGCCCTGAAAGTGGCGATGTGCATGAAGCTCCAGCGCGGTCCTTTTGCATCTGACAAATGTCATCGAGCCCATCAGATCACAGCAACACCGAAAGCTTGATCGCCGAATATTTCCACACTGAAATAAGTGATACACGTGGCAGTCTACAATCGCATGCCTCCCGAGGAGCTTCAGTCCAGGGCGGAGGAGGCGATTCGCAGGCTCGAGCACTGCGATATATGCCCCAGGAGATGTGGGGTTAATCGGGCTGATGGAGAGCTGGGGTTCTGCAGGACAGGCCGCCTGGCGAAGGTGAGCAGCGCGGGTCCACACTACGGAGAGGAACCGCCGCTTGTCGGATACCACGGCTCTGGAACCATATTCTTCGCCGGCTGCAACCTCGCATGCGTCTTCTGTCAGAACTACGAGATAAGCCAGCTCGATATGGGGGTTGAGGTCACCGCAGAACGCCTCGCCGGCATAATGATGCATCTCCAGCTGACGGGATGTCATAACGTCAATCTTGTCACGCCGACGCATGTTGTGCCACAGATACTCGAGGCTCTGGTCATCGCATGCGAGATGGGCCTGAGCATACCTCTGGTTTACAACAGCGGAGGGTATGATTCCGTGGAGACGCTCCGCCTTCTGGATGGGATCATAGACATATACATGCCTGACGCAAAATACGGCTCTGACGAGATGGCAATCAGATACTCCAATGCACCCGGATATGTGGAGGTCATGAAGGCTGCGATAAGGGAGATGCACCGGCAGGTAGGAGATCTGGTCATCGAGAACGGGATCGCAGTGAGAGGCCTGCTCGTGCGCCATCTGGTCCTCCCGAACAACCTGGCTGGCACAGAGGAGGTTGTGAGGTTCATATCAGAGCTCTCAAAGAACACGTACATCAACATCATGGACCAGTACAGGCCCGAGTACAGGGCAGATCAATACACAGAGCTCTCGAGGCGCATAACGCTGAGTGAGTACCGTGAGGCCCTGCGGCTTGCAAGGGCTGCCGGCCTATCGAGGGGACTGGAGGATATTTGAGGGGCACGAGACAGACCCCGGTTCTTTGGAGGCAGAGATAAATGCAATACGAGTTTCTGGAGCACACAGCTGATGTCAAGTTCAGAGCCTATGGGTCCAGCCCGGAGGAGATGCTGAGAAACGCGGCCCTGGCGATGTTCAGCGTCATGATGGATACTGCCACAATCAAACCTGAGAGGGTATGGGAGGTTGAGCTGGAGGCCGAGGATCTGGAGAGCCTCGCGTACAGATGGCTCTCCGAGCTTCTCTTCCTGTTCAGCGCGGAGATGGCGGTCTTCAGAGATTTTGATATATCTCTGAGCCATAATGATATGTGGAGATTGAATGCCAGGGCCCGTGGCGAGCATATAGACAGGAGGAGGCACTCATTCGAGACCGAGATCAAGGCAGTCACACTCCACCAGTTTGAGGTGAGACCTGGAGATTCCAACAGTCCCTGGATGATGCAGGTTGTGCTCGATGTTTGAGAGGTGATCACATGCTCAATAAGGTAGATGAGAATATTTACGAGCTGCCGATAGGCTACAAGGATGGAATGCGTGTCCCGGGCAGGATATTCATCTCCGAGTCTCTCCTGGAGATGGTGGAGCCCGGAACTATAGAGCAGGTCGCAAACGTGGCCACCCTGCCGGGGATAGTGAAGTACTCCATGGCCATGCCGGATGCGCACCTCGGATACGGATTTCCGATAGGCGGCGTCGCAGCATTCCGGGAGGACGGCGGAGTGATAAGCCCGGGCGGTGTTGGGTTCGATATCAACTGCGGCGTGCGCCTCCTGCGCACAGACCTGACTGTTGATGAGGTCAGGCCCGTGATCTCTGATCTAATCGAATCCCTTTTCAAGGAGATCCCATCGGGAGTTGGTGCCACAAGCAGGCTCCATGTGTCAGACAGCGAGCTCACAGAGGCGTTCGTCACCGGGGCGAGATGGGCTGTGGAGCAGGGCTACGGCACTGATGAGGATCTGGAGCACTGCGAGGAGAATGGTTGCCTGAAGGGTGCTGACCCGAACCAGGTCAGCACTAAGGCCAGAAAGCGCGGAAGGCCACAGTTCGGTACGCTCGGCAGCGGCAATCACTTCCTCGAGGTCCAGTATGTGGGAGAGGTGTATGATGAGCGCATCGCCAGGCGCTTCGGACTCTTCAAGAATCAGGTGACTGTCATGATACACTGCGGGTCGAGGGGCGCGGGACATCAGATATGCACAGATCATCTTGAGGTCCTGTCAAGGGCTGTGAGGAAGTACAATATCGACCTGCCGGACAAGCAGCTCGCATGCGCGCCCATAGGAACTCCGGAGGCGACGAACTACTTCGGGGCGATGGCTGCAGCAGCGAATTACGCCTGGGCGAACCGGCAGATCATAGCACACTGGACCAGGGAGGTCTTCGCGAAATACTTCGGTGATGTGGAGATGCCTCTCGTCTACGACGTGGCGCACAACGTCGCCAAGATAGAGGAGCACATGGTTGATGGAAAGCTCGAAAGGCTGTACGTCCACAGGAAGGGTGCAACCAGGTCGTTCGGCCCCTCCAGAAGAGAGGTGCCCCAGGACTACAGAGACGTCGGACAGCCCCTGCTGATCCCGGGTAGCATGGGAACCCCCTCGTATGTCCTCTGTGGCCAGGACAGGGCGCTGGAGCTCACGTTCGGCAGCGCATGCCATGGCTCCGGCCGGATAATGAGCAGGAGCCAGGCGAAGAAGACCTACAGGGGATCTGATGTTAGGGCAAGCCTCCAGCGAGAGGGGATCAAGGTGATGGCGACGGAGCCTGCTGTGCTCGCAGAGGAGGCGCCAGAGGTCTACAAGCCCAGCCATGAGGTGGTCGAGGTCGTGCATGCGCTGGGGCTTGCGAAGAAGGTCGCACAGATGATACCCCTCGGGGTCTCAAAGGGATGAGTTAGATTTAAGAGCTCAAACGAACCCGCAACTGCGGATGAAGCTGAGGGTGGTGCTCGTAGAGCCCAGGTACGAAGGGAACGTGGGCGCAGTGGCGAGGTCTATGAAGAACTTCGGCTTCAGCGACCTCGTTCTCGTCAGGCCATGCGAGCTCGGCTCGTTTTGCATGGCCATGGCAGCGCATGCAAAGGATATCCTCCAGTCCGCCAGAAGTGTGGACCGTCTTGAGGATGCCCTGGAGGGTGCCAGCCTCGTGGTGGGCACAACCGGGAAGCGTCTTGGCAGAGATCACCATCATCTGAGACTCCATCTCCGCGTACCCTTTCTCACACCATCAGAGCTCGCGGAGCGGTTGAGGGACAAGGACGGGACCGTGGCCCTCCTGCTGGGGAGGGAGGACTGGGGGCTGACAAATGACGAGCTGATGGCCTGTGATGTGCTTGTGTCAATACCAACGAGCGACGATTACCCAGTTATGAATTTATCGCATGCAGCAACCGTGATCCTCTACGAACTCGGCCAGGTCGATTCAACGCTCGAGGTCAGACTGGCTGCCAGAGATATGCTGGAAAGGATATACGAGAGCACAGATCATCTCCTCAGGATCATCAACTATCCAGAGCACAAGATCCGCTACGTGGTGCTGATGCTCCGCCGGATATTCGGAAGGGCTGAGCTGACAGAGCGGGAGGCGAACACCCTTCTCGGCGTGATAAAGAAGGCGATATGGAAGGTCGAGGGGGATCATGCCGACCGAAGAGCTGACTGAGTCAGAGTGGGTGAAGTTACAGGATGCCGGGGGATTGCAGGAGGCACTCGATCTATGCGCCTCCGAGCACGATATCGTCTGCGAAATCCACCCTGCACGTCAGACCCGCACGGAGCGCCTCGAGCAGGCACTCGACCGTTTTTATTGCAGACATATCAGAGAGATTCGCCCTCTCCCTAAGTATCTCCTGGAGGCTGCTGACTATGTTCCTGGTCAGCTCTGATAGCAGCCTCTTCGATACCCCATCCGACTGCGCTATGTTAAGCGCCTCCAGGTAGGTGCTCACAGCTGCATCTGTCCTTGAGGTCGCCAGCTCACAGCCAGCCATCACCTCCAGCGCCTTGACCTGCAGATCCCTGTAGCCGAGCCTCCTGGCCTGTCTCTCAAGGAGCAGAGCTGTCTCCTCCGCCCTGGCGTGATCCTTTCTGTTGAAGTACAGCGTCGCAATAAGCGCATATGTGGAGAGGAGATCGTACATGGAGTTGATGGATTTGAAGAGCTCGAGGGCTTTCTGGAGGTGCTCCTCTGCATCATCATAATCTCCGGCGTTCAGAGACGCAGCACCGAGGCTCCGAAGCGCTGCACCCTCATCCCTGGTGAGCCCCATCTTTCTAGCAAGCGCAAGGGCCTTGCTGTAGCAGCTCCTGGCCTCGGCGGGCGTTTGTGATAGATAAAAATCGCCCCACTCGATGTAAAGCCTGATCCTCATGGAATCGTAACCTGTCTTCAGTATGAGCGTCTCAGCCTCAGAGAGGTAGAAGCGCGCCTCGCTCATCTCCCCTCTGTTCAGCTTCACCCTGGCCATCGCGAGATATGCCTCGCAGAGATCCGGAATCGCGCCTATGCTCTCAAACGTGGTGATCGCGGATAGTATATCCTCCTCAGGATCTGCTCCTCTGATCTCCTTCAAAAGCCCCAGGTTGAGGCGCGACATGCTGTAGCATGGCGATGCCTTCAGCGCTCTGAACTCGCTCATGCTCCTCGAGAGGAGGTCCTCGGCGATCGACCACTCACCCCGATCCCTGTAGATCAGAGCCATGTTGAACATCGTCTCCGCAGCGCTGTACCTGTCGCCGGTGCGCTCGAAGAGCTCCAGGCTCTTCTGGTAATGATCCAGCGCCTCTTCCCAGCGGAAGATGTCAGCATATGCATTTGCCAGTATCCCGTGCATCTCTGCAGCCGCCTCAACGTCCTCTGCCTTCTCGAGCTCCTCCAGCTTTTTGAGATACCCCTCGATGTCGACAGATGCCTCTCCGCGGCATGATCTCACCATGTCTATGTTGGCCTGGAACTCCGTGGCAGCCTCACGGTCTCCGGCACGCATCGCGTACTCCACTGCCAGCCTGAAGTGGTCCACTGCCAGCGACCACTCGCCCCTCCTGTGGTAGAGGAGCCCGAGGTTGTTGAGCACCATCGAGGATGCCCTCGAATCGTCGAGCCCCTCGAATATCTCGAGGCTTTTGTGGTAGAGCTCTATCGCCCTCTCCCACTCGCCCCTCCTGTAGTGTATGCTCGCGACGTTGCTCAGCGTGGCTCCATGGCTCTGCATGTCCCCAACCCGCTGGAAGTGCTCCATCGCTTTTGTGTACATGCTCAGAGCCCTGTCCCAGTCTCCCCGCCTGTAAAGCACATTTGCCATGTTGTTTGTGGTGACCGCTGTGCTGTAGCCGTCGCCGAGCCTCTCGAATATCTCAAGGCTCTCACTGTAGTGCTCAAGGGCATCATCCCAGTGCCCCTGCTCCGCCAGGAGGTTGCCGATTGTGCTCAGAACCGCTGCAACACCGAGAGAATCTCCCATCCCCCTGAACCTCTCAAGCACCTTCCTGTACTCTGCAAGGGCCTCCTGCCACATGCCCTTTCTCTCATAAACAGATGCGATGCTTCCAAGCACCCTCAGGGCCTCTGGCGTATCAAGCCTGAGATCGACACACCTCTTAAAACAGTCCAGCGCATCGTCCCAAAGGCCACGCTCCAGCGCGATGCTGCCGAGGCCCATGAGAGCATAGGCCGCACCCCTCTCATCTCCAATGCTCTGGAAGGCTTCCAGGCTGGCCCTGTAGCACTTCTCCGCGCTCTCAGCATCCCCGATCCTCTGGTAGAGCCCCCCAAGATTCCATGATATCTTCGCGATGCTTGCATCTCCACCATCGAGCTCCATGCTCATCCTGTAGCTCTTTATCGCCTGCAGGATGTCCCCCTTCTCCTCGTACACATTTCCGAGGTTGTTCATAACCGCAGCCATGCCCCTGCGATCGCCGATCGCCTCGAACGTCTCCAGAGCATCCTGATAATGGGCTATGGCATCATCCCAGCGCCTCTGGATCTCGTAAAGGGTCGCGAGGTTGATGTGCGTGTTCGCAGCGCCGTGGACATCCCCGAGCTGCTCCTTCAGCTCCAGGCAGCGCATGTAGTTTCTCTCAGCAGCCTCGATCTCGCCCATGTGCTGGTAGACGAGACCCATGTTGTTCAGGGTCTTCGATGCGCCCTGCATATCGCCAAGCCGCTCCTGGATCTGAAGAGCATCGTGATAGATATCCAGCGCCTTCTCCAGATCCCCCATCATCTGGTACACGCTCGCTATGTTTGATGTGCATGCTGCAGCACCCCTGAGATCTCCCATCTCACGCAGGAGCTCGGCACCCCTCTCATAGTGCTCTACAGCGCCATCCCAATCGCCAAGGTCTGAGAGCATGTGACCCATGCCTGTGTGCGATGCAGCCATGCCGTCCCTCTCCCCGAGGGCCTCGCTGAGCTCGAGAGACTTCATGAAATAATTCTGCGCCATCTCATAATCTCTCAATCTGTAGCATGCAGTCCCCATCTCTCTTAGAGCCCTTGCGAGATCCTGTGACTGCTCAGACTGCAGGATATCAAGAGCCTCGCGATAGCGCTCGACAGCTCCCCTCCACTCGCCCATGGACCCGTAGAGCCTGGCGAGGCTCAGCAGTGTGTTCGCCACGCTCTCGCGATCTGATACCTCTCGAAAGCCCTCCAGCGCCTTCAGGTAGCACTCCTCCGCGCTGGAAAACCTCCCCTCGATCGCATGCAGATCTCCCAGAAGAAGTGCAGTCCTCGATGCTCCCTCTATCTCATGGCAGTGCTCGTACCTGTGCATGGCCATATCGAAAAGGTCCTCAGCTCTCCTGGATTCGCCTCTGAGCTGAGATATGCGACCCAGCATCTCCAGAGACCTGCACACGAACGGAATCTCCCCCAGCCGCTCGAACTCCTCAAGGCACGTCCTGTAGAGCTCCTCAGCAGATGATAAATCCCCCATCTCCCTCCGGATCTCGGCCTCCTCCATGATCGCCCTCGCGACGGAGCTTCTGTCTCCTGATGATCTGAGGAGATCTATCGCATCAGAGCTGCACTGCAGTGCCTCATCCCATCTTCTAGCCTCTCTGCATGCTCTTGAGAGTTTTATGAGAATGCCAGCGCGATCCGGATCCCCGCGCTCCACCCGCGCGAGAGCATCCCTGTATAGAGAGATCGCCCGATCCCAGTCCTCAACATCCGCATAGATCGACCCGAGTCGGGAGAGAATTCTGACCTCATATGCTCCGGATGCGAGCTCCAGAGCTCTTGAGAGATGGCTCACCGCCCGTTCAAGCGAACCGAGACGGTGTGATATTGTGCCCAGAGAGAACCAGATGCTGCAATCTGTGGATGCCGAATACTGCTCTGCGAGATCATCCAGATGTGACAGTGCCCTGGATATATCTGAGGACTGCACAGCTCTTGCCAGCGATGCCAGCGGCCCATCAGCCTCCAGCGCGATCCGCTCAATCACCCTGTGATCCCCAACATCACCATCCAGAAAGCCTGCGATGGCACACAAGGCTCCGGCCTCATCCACCACGTAATACCTCCTTTACACAGAGAAGCATGATCATGGACAAGATGAATCCCCACTTTGCGGATCTCCCCACATATCCGCTCAGATATTCTCACTGTAGTAAATCTTCTCCTTTATAAAATCTACGTTTTTTGAAGTGCGTTCTATTTCAGGGTTACTGAGTTGATCGAAACGCCTCAAAATTCTAAAAAAGATCGACGAAAATACATATGCGATGCATCCACCGAACATGCATATGCGATGCATCCATAGATCAGGCAACCGATCACCTGGTTCGGGGTCCACCGGGCATGGTTCTGTACACCACCATACCAGGCTTGATGGATCCCGATGCGATGAGCTCCTTTGTCTCGCGGGTGATAGCGTTCATGCGTTTTGAGAAGATCTCCACCGCCAGCTCCCGTATTTTTCTCGTATCAGCATAATCCCCCTTTCCGATACCGGGGCAGCCTGGATTGTAATCTATGCTGAGAACCACATCCCCCGCGATCTCACGCTCAGATATGCGAAAGGGAAAGAGCCTGCACGCCCTGGGCCTGTGCGGGTATATCCTGCAGCCATTGTCGTAAAAGACGCAGGTCGTATCCGGCTTGGATTTAAGTACAGGTATATCCAGCACCACCCCAGAACCATCATCCGATATCCTGACGGCCCTCCCATCATAGGGATAGAGTGTATCCACAAACTCCTCAGGCCTGAGACCATAAATTCTCGATATCCTGGAGATCTCATCCTCATTCAGATGTATGAGGTTCGAGCGCTCGACGAACCTCTGCACCAGCTCTGGAGGTATCAGCTCTGAAAACTCAGACGGCCTGCGGTGGTGGCAGCACGCGCCACAGCGCTGGCATTTGAAGCGAACCCTGTCAAAGGACAGAGAGACGTAGACTCTGGGCAAAACAGGACTCCTGGAATGAAAATAAGAGCAGGGCGGAGAAACGCCCTACAGGGTCTTCTTTATCGGATGGTTCGGATCCAGCACCTCGAGGCCGAGCTCCTGGATCGACTCGGCCTTCATGATGTCGACCATCGCAGCAGCCGGGAATATCATCGGCGCGTTCTCGATCGGGCCGTAGAGGTAGAAGTCTGCGCCCACGATTCCGGCGACGAGGTTCGAGCCGATATCCACAGGAGCGAATGCCTCCTTGTGGGTCTTCTTCCACTTCTTCATCCAGTCCCATGCGGACGCAGCGTTGTGGAAGCCTCCGCCGACCGGCAGGCCCAGCATCGCCTTGACAGCGATGCATGCTCTGTATGTGGCTCCTGAGCCAGCGCCCAGCGGCATCGCCGCTGTGTCTATGAGAATCCTCGTTATGCCGCAGTCCTTAGCGTACTCGAGCATCCCCTTCTTTGCGCCGCCTGCGGCCTTCGTGAGTATATCCATCTTCCCCTTGGTTCCCTTCTCCATCGCGTTGAACGCCAAGACAATCGCTGCGTCAAGATCGCTCTCCTTGAGCGCCTGCAGCTCCTCATCCGTTATCGAGGCGTTGATGGAGTTGTGCACCGCCCTGTCCGCGACCCCGATCTCGGTGGCGTACTTGACCCCGAAGGCGCGGACCTCTGGAGCAGAGGAATCGATGAGGAACGGGTAGTCGGAGATCTCCACGAACCAGTCGATCTCCTTCTGCATAGCCTCGTTCGTCTCTGCCACGATCTGGTTCATGCAGGTGTTCCCTGTGATCTCGCTCATCTCAACCTGCTGGTTCCAGAGCTTCTCAGCAGCGTTCTTATCGAACACCCCATGCTCCGGATCGGATACTATCTTGTGCCTGGCATAGAACATAGTGCCGATGCAGCAAGTCGGGTACTCGCCAGGCTGACCCCCGATCTTGAACTTGCCGAAGTCGAAGACCTCCTGCTTTCTATCGAACCTGAACATTCAAATCACCTTCACCCAGTTGCCGGCATACATGAACAGTATGTACGCCAATATTATTATCAGTCCAGCACACACGCCGTAGGCAACGCCCAGATCCCTGCCCACGGACTTTCCGGCTCTCAGGAACTTCTCAGCCGAGTAGAACTCGATCTTCTCCTCGATCTTATCGAGACGCGCCATTATCTCCCTGTACTGGTCGCGATCGACCACTGCAACAGGGACGACGGGCTTTGTATCCTTTGCCTCATCCGCCACAACTCACACCCCCACTAGCAGGAAGGGGCCCAGCATCATGGCCACGGCGAGGAAGAAGCCGATCGCAAATCCCTGCGGGGTCGCCGCAATGACGCCAGAGCTCAGCTTAGTCTCCCTGGCCAGGAGCTGCGCCTTGTACTTGATGTCGTCCACGATCTGATCGAAGAGGGGCATTGCAGGCTCTATAACAGCCGGAGTTCCCTGTCCGTATGCTATTTCCTCTGCCATTCTCAGCTCCCTCCTACCATCTTGAGTATAAGCCCGAATATGGCCAGGGTCAGGGTCATTCCAAGCGCGATCCCCTCTATCTTGCCCACATAAACTCCAGCCTGGAATTTATTGAGCAGGCCGTTGTTCGTCACGGCCATATCCATGGCCCGGATCCTCGAACGAACCTCCACGACCTCCGCGGCCATCGGCCTGAGACCGCCCTCACCCTCCTCGGCGCCAGCCTCCTTGATCTCGACGATCATCGGCTCGACATCCAATGCGCCGGGATCTTTGGCGACGAGTTCCTTTATCTTCGCGGTGATGGCACCCATATCCTCTGTGTCGATCATGTTGATCGTGGTGATCTGCTGCCTCCACCGCTCTATCGCCTCAGGCGTCAGGTTCTGGATGAACGGAATTGCGCCCTTGGCCCCGACGATCCTGCCCTCCTTGTCTATTCCGTTTGCAGTGAACGCCTCTATCGCCTGCCCTGTGATGTGACCCTTGACCTCCATACCTGTGATCAGCAGGTATCTGATATTCGGGTTGGAGATCACGTTGGCGACCATCTTCTCTATGCCTATGTTCTCGGTCTTGCACGGCCCGGCCAGAGCTGCACCAGCTGCTATCAGCTCAGAGTTCTTGAGGTGAGAGCCGCAGGTCACAACAGCCACAGGGCTCTCCGGGTTGCCGACCTCATACTCGCCGGTGATCACAGGCCAGGGCTCAGCGGGTTTCTTCTTTAGCACCATAATCACGCACCTCCCATAGCCTTTCTGAGCATCTCAAGCTTCGCCGGATCGCTGAAGACCATGCCGATCAGCACGACGAATGAGATCACCAGACCTATGATGAAGCCGACCCAGATGTTGGTGTAAAGGCCGCCTATGAGAGAGGTCTTTCCTCTGTTCTTGTAAGACTCCAGCAGCTCATTATCCGGGACCAGCTGGTTCATCAGGTCGTCTGCGATCGCATCAAGCCTCTCAATCCTGTCCATAACCGGATCGAATGTGTACAGAACCACATCCTCCCTCTGCTCCGCGACAACTCCCTTAAGTGGATCGAAGAGCAGCCCCAGTTCTGGAGATATTCTGACGAATCCCATCTTTGTGCCTCCTCATAGCGCGCTCGGCGGCAGCAGGCCTGTTCCAACAACAGCCGCAGCATCTCTCTTGACCAGCCTGTAGTACCATACGTAGAAGTAGTACCACGCGGCCGCACCGATCACAATGGTTATGATTGCTGCAGTGGTGCTGAGCGTTGCCAGGGAACACAGACCGACAGCGACGACAGCCAGAGAGCCGACCATCAGCCCGTTCACCAGCGTCCTGTCCTGCTTCTCGTCCGGCCCAAGGTTCGCGTTGAACGGATGCAGAATCGCAAGACCGCCGCAGATGAATACTATCGCAAGGTATCCGGTGTTGAACACCTTCGTCACCATGTCTGCATACCCCAGCGATCCGGAGATCGCATAGGACCAGCCGATGATGGCCATGGCGCCTGCACCTGAGAGATCGGTGAGACCCTCCTCCATTATTGGTATGTTGAAGCCCATGACCCTGTTTGCGATCGCACCCACGATGTAACCGAAGACCATCGCATAGACCAGCGCTATGATGACACCTGCCATCGATACTCCCAGCTGCTGCGCGGTCGAGAGACCGAACGACGCTCCGACTATGCCCATACCCAGCGCCAGCATCCCTATCGATGGGACACCGGTACCGATACCGTAGCCGCAGACCCTCCGGACCGCATTCGCCCCGGTTACCGCAGCTGCCACAGCTCCTGCTGCAGCTAGAATCGAGAATATGTCTGTTCCCAGGACACTGTTGAGCACAGCAGCAAGGTATATCCCGACAAGTGCTCCTCCAAGCCCATAGATCCTGAGCTTCTCAGGGGTTATCGCTGCAGGTGCAGTTGGTGCTCCTCCTGCTACTGTCATCTCATGCACCTCCTGTTATTGTAACAGCCACGAGCGCCAGAATCAGGGTTGCGACAAGGCATGATCTGAACGCCTTCGGCCATCTCTTGAACTTCGGATCGTGGAACCCCTCGATCGTTCCCTGGATGTTCCACGACGCCAGAACAGCATTCACCAGGAATATGCCGATCGCGAAGAGAGCGCTCAGAGATGGGTTGTGGTTTGTCATCATCAGCGGGTAGTAGATCAGCGCGCCACCGAGACCGCCCATGAAGGCGCCGATTGTGCCGCTCACGTAGCAGACTGTGGGAATCCCCTGCCCGACAGTGCCCGGGGCGACATATGGAGGCTGCGAGTATCCGGTGATGGGATCGTAGTTGACCTTGGCCGATGCGAACGGGGCGCCAACCGCGTAAGCATATATCCAGCCGCCGGTCATCATCGTGGCATCTATCATTATCATTGCCCCGACCGCGCCTGATGCAAGGATTGGCCAGATGTTATCTGTGACCGACATCATGAGACCAGCAGCCAGCAGTCCTGTAAGCCCGGAGCCGGCTGCCAGCTGAACCGTGCCCGTGCCGATTCCTGTGGCCTGTGCCATGGCCGCAGGCGCGCCGCCTACCGGCACGAAGTGAACGCCCACGCCGACCAGCAGTCCACCCACTATGATCTCCAGAATGTACACAATGGTTAAAGCATCAAAGTTCATGCTGCGATATCCCCCTTGTACCCTGGATACGGGCCGTACTTCTTTCTTATCGAGGTCTCAACGTAGAAGTTGTAGAGGTTCATAAGTATCACGAAGAAGAGACCCATACCAATGGCCAGACCAGCCTGCGTCACCGGGTCGAAGACCGTGGTGCGCCAGTTGTCCAGGAAGACCGTCAGGCCAAATCCGAGACCTGTGAGAGGCCCTCCAAGCTTGGTGCAGAACCATGCGTTGTCTATGGAGTTCCTCAATCCCGCCTCGGCCTTTCTCACAATCTGGCCTGAGAGCATCGTGTTGAGACCCTGACCGAAGAGCCTCCACTGGAACTCACGCTCGCCTCCGTAATGAATATCACCAACAGAAGAGCCGATCGCACCAACGGTCAATCCCCATATCAGAGCAATAACAGGCATCGGGAACGGATGGTGCGGTGTCAAAATCTGAGTCTGTATGTATGCAATACATGTTATGCAGAAAGCGGTTATCCATGCATGTGCCATTATCGATGTCGTTGTGTAACGCACTATATCCAGATATATCCACTGGTTGAACCTCCGCTGGCTTGCGTTCCTGCCGAAGTAGGCACTGGTTGAGAAGACTCCGTTGAAGAGCGCTGCAACCGACGCGCCTATGGCTATTGCGAAGAGCGCAGGCATTGCGAACTTTGTTATCAGCGTGTAAGCCACAACAGCAGCGGTTGTAGCCCAAAGGGCGTTCGCCGGTGGCTCGCCTGAGATCGCCTTATTGTATATCCTGTGGGGGTTTCCGACCTGAGCAGCAAGCTGGACCTGTGAGTTTGGATTGCTCTGTGAGCCCACATCAGACTCGATATCCTCACTGGCTCCAGCAACGGTCGCAAGGGCCCCCATAGCAGCGACGAGCCCCATGCTCAATGCGTCCATTTTTCCTCCTCCTATTCATTTTCGCCAAATCATTATGATAAATTTGGCCAATAACGCTGTCTTATCCTTTAGCCAGGCTTATAAAGGTTTCGCGAACAAAAACCATTGCTGCATATCAGAATTAAGATTCATATTACCATAAATTTTATTTTGTGCGCCTGCTGGTTGTGTGGCTGCACCACTGACAGTGGATGGCATAATGGTTTATGAAGGAGATGATCAAAGATTTCTGGTTGTTTTAATAGCGACCCAAAACATTCGCTTTTAACGAAAGGGAGAATATGAAAGATGCCGGTCTCAGGAGGCCAGCATCTTGACCATATATGCGACTATCAGGGAGAAAACGCCAAACCCCAGGATGGCTATCAGCGGGAGATATGCCATCTTTCCGGAATCCTCGCCCATGGGTGGGACGGTCTTCTGCTCAAAACCCCGCATGTACTCGGCCACAATCTCACCTCCTGAGGATCAGAGAAACATGATATGTATTCAATCTTTTGATCTCACCATGGCTCCTTCTTCGCCCCGACCATGTAGCCTATCACATTTGCGAGGCGATGCAGAACGGGGGTTATCAGAAGAACGAGGATTATGACAGGTGAGGTGAACTGTGCGTTGAACCACTCTGGGGCGAGCAGAAATGTCAGGGCCCATGCGCCCATGACAAAGTCGAGCTGATCAACAAGAAAGAACGATGCTCCGCGCTCCATGCCCAGGCGTCGCTTGATGAAGCTGGCTGCAAGATCGCCTAGCATGGATCCAGCTGAGAGTCCAAATAAAACAAGAAACATCTCCATCCCATCACCGAAGCCTGGAAGCCCTAGGACTCCGGCGATGCTGTTCTGGAGCACTCCTGCGATAATTCCCCCAGCGACCCCGGCGATCGTTCCACGAATCGTCTTTCCATTTCCAAACACACGGTGCCCATCGGGAAGGCTCATCCCCAGATCGAGAGGCGTGCCACCACCGAAAAGCGCTGCGAAGTTGTTGGGGACATATGCAGGCAGCATCAGCCAGATGGAGTGTACGATTATATTCATTGCCTTACACAACCAGCAGCAACCGATATATCAAGGTATCTGAGATGAGGTGTGGCCATCTGAATACCAGGTGCAGTGACACAACGCCACATGCGCTACAGGGTCGCATACCTCTGGGCCCAGTGATATGAGCACGCCCCCAATCTTGTCTGCATCCGTCCTCGTTTCTGACAGTCTTTTCAGTCGGATGTTATCTTCCCATACTCCAGCTCTTCCGCTGGCAGAGGCGGCTTGACCTCATCCGGGTAGCCGAAGGCGATGATCGACTCCACACGGAGATCTCCTGGAAGACCAAGAACCTCCCTGACGTACTCCTCAGAGGTCCTGTTTGCACTGTGCATCCTGTTCCTTATCTGGATCCAGCAGGATCCCAGCCCGAGGCTGTGAGCTGTGAGCTGCATGATTATGGATGCTATCGAGCAGTCCTCTATCCAAACATCAGATTCACTCTCTTCAGCGCAGACGACGACCCCCAGACGCGCGTCTTTGAGAAACGATGAACCGCTTTCCTTTGCGCGCGATAGCTCCTCAAGCTTCTTCCTGTCTCTTATGAAAAAGAACCTCCACGGGTTTATTCCACGGGATGTCGGAGATCTCAGAGCGGCTTCCTTTAAGATCTCAATCTTCTCAGGCTCGATATCCTTCGCCTTATACCTCCTTATGCTCCTTCTGCTCCTCAGCAGTTCCATCATGCCGGATCACCTTGTGATCATAATGATCCTCCTGGAAAAAGTTATTGCCGTGGTTCATCCCAAGAAAAATCATGCCCAGAGAGAGGGTCCTGATCCTGGGGGCTGCAGGGCGGGACTTCCATAACTTCAATGTGCTATACCGCTCCGATCCTGAGCATCTGGTTGTGGCGTTCACGGCCGCCCAGATACCGAACATCGCATTTCGCCTGTATCCATCTGAACTCGCGGGTCCACTGTATCCTGATGGAATACCCATCTTCCCTGAGAGCGATCTCGAGAGGCTGATCGGAGAGATGGACGTCGATAGATGCGTTCTCGCATACAGCGATCTGAGCAACCAGGAGGTCATGGAGATCGCAGCCAGGGTGCTCTCCTGCGGCGCGGATTTTGAGCTTGTGGGCCAGAGGACGATGCTCCGCTCATCAAAACCGGTTGTTGCCGTCTGTGCGGTGAGGACGGGTGCAGGAAAGAGCCAGACCGCCAGGTACATCGTAAATCAGCTGAGATCTTCTGGCCTGAACCCTGTGGTGATCCGCCACCCCATGCCGTACAGAGATCTGCTGGAAGAAGCGGTCAGGAGGTACTCATCTCTCGACGAGCTGGATTCAGCCGGCATGACGATAGAGGAGCGCGAGGAGTTCGAGTCTCATATCAGGATGGGCACAGCTGTTTATTCTGGCGTTGACTGCGAGATGGTTCTCAGGGCGGCTGAGAGAGAAGCAGATATCATAGTCTGGGATGGCGGAAACAACGATCTTCCTTTTGTAAAACCTGACCTCTGGATCACTGTGGCGGACGCGATGCGCCCCGGGCACGAGCTCACATACCACCCTGGAAGCGTCAACTTCAGATGCGCTGATATCATCGTGATAAACAAGGTGAACACAGCTCCTGAGGATGCTGCTGCATCCATAGAGAGCAACGCTGCACGGCTCAACCCCAGGGCCAGGGTGCTCAGAGCAGCCTCTGCCATAAGCGTCCAGGACCCGGATCTCATAAAGGGCAGGAGGGTTCTCGTGATCGAGGACGGCCCCACGCTGACACATGGAGGGATGCCATCAGGGGCCGGCAGGATCGCAGCGGAGATCTGCGGCGCATCGGAGATCGTGGATCCCAGGCCGTTCGCCGTCGGAAGTATCCGTGAGACGCTCGAGAGGTACGGTCACATCAAGGATGCCCTTCCCGCGCTCGGCTATTACCCGGAGCAGATGAAAGAGCTCGAGGAGAGCATAAACAGATGCGACTGTGACGCAGTGGTCATCGCCACGCCGGTCGACCTGCGCCGCGTGATGAGCATAAACAAACCATCGACCTCTGTCAGGTACGAGCTCATCGATCCCGAGAACATGCTCGCTGACGCGATACGCAAACACCTGAACCGGATGGGAGTGCCTGTGTAAAGCGCATGCCGAATTCTCCACGCGAGTGACCAGAGGTGCCTGGAAGAGCGCGTCACTGGGAATTCTGTAAGCGCAGGAAGCAACCAGTGGGACCAGGCAATCCGGGCGTGCTCAATCGAAAGCATTAAAAGTCTGGCATGAGACAGAATGGCGGGCGCGCCGATGGTCTAGCGGTTATGACTTGGGCCTTCCAAGCATCCCGAAGAAAGCCTACAACCCGGGTTCGAATCCCGGTCGGCGCATCTCTCTTTTATGTCCCCTCCCACTTTCGTTAAATGACGAACGACATTTCGCCATCTTTATATTCTAGTTGCTCGAGTTAACTGGCATGAATTCTGAGGGGGAGTTCTCAAACATCAGGGGCTTGCTGGCCGAGAAGATCGCCGGCGAGATCACGCTTTCCCAGAACCCTGGCGAGACCCTCAGAAAGTGGCGCCGGAACTTCGGGATAAGCCAGACAGAGCTCTCGAACTACCTGGGCATATCACCGAGCGTGATAAGCGATTACGAGAGCGGAAGACGACGATCACCAGGCATACTGATAGTCAGCAAGATCATCGATGCGCTTCTCAAGATTGATGAGCTGAGAGGATGCAATGTGCTGCGCGCATACGAGAGCATGTTCGGCGACATGGTCGGACTGAGCGCGATATGCTCTGTCTGCGAGTATGCCAGGCCGGTCACGCTTGCGGAGTTCATGGCAGAGATAGATGCGACGCTTATATGCGGGAGCACGGATGTGCAGATCAACGGCTACACGATAATCGATAGCATAAAGGCGATACTGGAGCTTCTGCCCGAGCAGTTCTACAAGATCTACGGCCGAAGCACTGCCAGAGCGCTTATATTCACAGGTGTCACAAGGGGGAGATCGCCGCTGGTCGCGATACGGGTGTCAAACCTGAAACCAGGCGCGGTCATACTCCAGGGCATAGAGGCTGAGCGCGTGGATCCGGTAGCTGTGAAGATCGCAAGGGTGGAGAACATACCCCTTCTTACCACGCTGCTATCGCCAGAGGAGCTATCCAGCAGCCTGAGCAGGATATGAGAGGGGATCACTTGGGCGTCGGTATAGTCAGCTACGGTGTTTACATTCCGAGGTACAGGATAAAGGTCGATGAGATTGCCAGGGTCTGGGGAGAGGTGGAGGATGTCGCGCGGGGACTCAACGTCTACGAGAAGGCGGTTCCCGACCTGGACGAAGATACCGCCACCATCGCTGTTGAGGCCGCCAGAAATGCGGTATCCAGGGCGAATATCGATCCACGCAGGATAGGCGCCATCTACACAGGCTCCGAAAGCCACCCATATGCTGTGAAGCCGACCGGCACCATCGTCGGCGAGGCGATCGGATGCTCTCATTCTCATACCGTTGCTGATATGGAGTTCGCCTGCAAGGCAGGCACCGCGGCCATCCAGGCATGCCTGGGTCTGGTCAGGTCAGGCATGATCGACCTGGGGCTGGCCATAGGCGCAGACGTGAGCCAGGGCGCCCCGGGTGATGCTCTGGAGTACACTGCAGCTGCGGGTGGGGCAGCATATGTTGTGGGTGCCGGGGATCTCATCGCGGAGATAGAGGGCACATACTCATTCACCACCGATACCCCGGATTTCTGGCGCAGGGAGGGCATGCCGTATCCAGAGCACGGCGGGAGGTTTACAGGGGAGCCGGCATACTTCAAGCACGTGACCTCTGCCGCCAGGGGGCTCATGGAGATGCTGGGGAGAAGACCGGAGGATTACGATTATGCTGTCTTCCACCAGCCCAACGGAAAGTTCCCGGTAAGGGTCGCGGCAAAGCTCGGATTCACAAAGGAGCAGATCGCTCCAGGGCTTGTGGTGCCGCTCATAGGAAACACCTACTCCGGCTCGACGCTGATCGGCCTGGCAGCGACACTCGACCAGGCGAAACCAGGTGAGAGCATATTCGTCACCAGCTTCGGATCCGGCGCGGGGAGCGATGCATTCAGCATCAGGGTCACTGAGAGGATAAACGATATCAGGGATCGAGCCCCGAGCGTGAGGGATTACATAGCAATAGCGGAGTACATCGACTACGCGAGATACGCGAAGCACAAGGGGAAGCTCAGACTATGAGGGCTGTATCAATCATCGGGGTCGGTTGCACGCGGTTCGGTGAGCGCTGGGACAGCTCACTGCGCGATCTGGTCGTGGAAACAGGCATAGCCGCGATAGAGGACGCTGGTGTCACAGGCGAGGCCATAGACGCTCTCTACGTTGGAAACATGAGCGGCGGCAGGTTCGTGGAGCAGGAGCACATAGGCGCTCTGATAGCGGACTATGCAGGCCTCTCGCGGCTGCACATACCATCGACCAGGGTCGAGGCGGCATGCGCATCCGGCGGCCTTGCACTCCGCGAGGCGTTCCTGGCGGTCGCCAGCGGCTATGCGGACATAGTCATAGCAGCCGGCGTTGAGAAGATGACCGATGTATCAAGTGGCATAGCTGCGGATGCTCTTGCAGCAGCTGCAGACAGGGAGTGGGAGTGCTTCTTCGGCGCGACATTTCCGGCGCTTTATGCGATGATCGCAAGGCTTCACATGCGAATATACGGCACGACGAGAGAGCAGCTCGCGCAGGTGGCTGTGAAGAACCACCACCACGGCCACATGAATCCGATTGCTCAGTACCATACGGAGATAAAAGTGGACGATGTCATAAACTCCCCGCTGGTCGCCGATCCTCTCAGGGTCCTGGACTGCTCGCCGATAACTGACGGAGCGGCTGCGGTTGTTCTCGCGCCCTCAGATATCGCATCCAGATACTGCGACACGCCCATCAGGATCCTGGCAAGCGCGCAGGCGAGCGACAGCCTCGCGCTCCACGACCGGAGAGACATAACAACGCTGGACGCGACGGTCTACGCAGCGAAGAAGGCATTCGCTCAGGCGCGGTTAAACCCTCAGGACATCAATGTGGCAGAGGTCCACGACTGCTTCACCATAGGAGAGATCCTGGCCATCGAGGATCTCGGTTTCTTCCCGAAGGGAGAAGGGGGGAAGGCAACAGAGGAGGGGAGAACCTCCATTGGAGGGGATATTGCAGTCAACACATCCGGCGGGTTGAAGGCATGCGGCCATCCTGTGGGCGCCACGGGCATAAAGCAGGCGTACGAGATCGTGCTCCAGCTGAGAGGCGAGGCTGGCAGGCGTCAGGTGGATGATGCTGAGGTCGGCCTGACGCACAACGTCGGCGGCTCCGGAGGAACCGCACTGGTTCACATACTCTCGAGGTGATACCACGACGACAAATGCTCCGAGGTTCTGGAGGTGCATACCCCAGAGGTACAACCTGATAGGAACGCACTGCAAGAGCTGCGGTGAGTACTACTTCCCCCCAAGGACCCTCTGCCCTAACTGCAGGAGGACGGGCCAGATGGAGGATTACAGGTTCAGGGGGACCGGCACTGTGATCACATACACGACAATATACAGCGCGACAGAGGACTTCGAGAGGCTCACTCCGTACAACCTCGCGATTATCCAGCTTGACGAGGGACCCAAGCTCACAGGACAGGTCGTTTGCTCGCCTGAGAGCATGAAAATAGGCATGCGGGTCAGGCCTGTTTTCAGGATACTCGGAAAGGAGGGGGAGAGGGGCATAATCTACTACGGAACAAAGTTCGCTCCTGAAGCCGATGCCCCTTAGAGATGGCTGTTTTCATGAGCGGTACCTACCAGGCAAGCTACTCCCGTCCGGGATTAGATACTTATTGTAGAAGCCCATAGAGGCTCTGGTTCAGCTTTCAGGGGGATTCGGCGGTTTTGAACGATACGACATATGATGCCAGTCATATCAAGGTGATGGAGGGCCTGGAAGCCGTGAGGCACAGGCCCTCAATGTACATAGGCTCCACAGATGCGCTGGGCCTTCATCACCTTGTTTACGAGGTGGTCGACAACAGCGTTGACGAGGCGATGGCCGGTTACTGCAAGGAGATATCCGTAGTCATCCATGGAGACGGCTCTGTCTCGGTGAAGGATGACGGTCGTGGAATTCCTGTAGACATCCATCCGCAGTACAACAGGCCTGCTTTGGAGATAGTCATGACCGTGCTCCACGCTGGCGGAAAGTTCGACCACGATACCTATCAGGTCTCCGGCGGGCTGCATGGCGTCGGGGTTTCCGTCGTCAACGCCCTCTCAGAGTGGCTCGAGGTTGAGGTCAGCCGGGATGGAAGGGTTTACAGACAGAGATACGAGCGCGGCAGGCCTGTATCAGATCTCCAGGTCACAGGTGTCTCTGAGAATACCGGAACCACAGTGAGGTTCAAGCCTGATCCCGAGATTTTCGAGGTCACGGATTTCAGCTTTGATGTTCTCTCATCGCGCATGAGAGAGCTCGCATTTCTGAACAGAGGTCTCAGGATCAGCATAGCAGATGAGAGATCCGGCAGGAGCAAAACGTTCCAGTATGACGGTGGCATAGTCTCCTTTGTCCAGTACCTGAACAAATCCAGGGAGGTGCTGCACCCGAACCCGATCTACTTCTCCAGGGTGAGGGATGGTGTATCGGTGGAGGTGGCGATGCAGTACAACACGAGCTACAACGAGTCTGTGTTCACCTTCGCGAACAACATCAACACCCGGGAAGGAGGAACGCATCTCTCCGGATTCAGGGCAGCGCTGACAAAGACTGTAAACGATTTCGCCAGGGAGAAGAAGCTTCTGAAGGGGGAGGCAAAGCTCACAGGGGACGACCTGAGGGAGGGGCTGGTCGCTGTGGTCAGCGTCCGGCTTCCCGATCCGCAGTTCGAGGGCCAGACAAAGACCAGGCTGGGGAACAGCACGGTTCGCGGCCTCGTCGAATCCCTCGTCTCTGAGGGCCTGATGGAGTACTTCGAGCTGAATCCGCAGATTGCAGAGGCGATAGTCGAGAAGGCGACAGAGGCGATGCGCGCCCGCGAGGCAGCCAGGAAGGCAAAAGAGCTGACGCGGCGTAAGACCGCGCTGACATCATCAGGACTCCCAGGAAAGCTCGCAGACTGCGTGGAGAGCGATCCCGCCAAGAGCGAGCTTTACATCGTCGAGGGAGAGTCAGCAGGCGGTTCTGCGAAGCAGGGCAGGAACAGACACTTCCAGGCAGTTCTGCCCCTCCGGGGCAAGATACTGAACGTTGAGCGCGCAAGGCTCGACAAGATGCTCAAGAACGAGGAGATCAGGAACCTCATAACAGCTCTCGGCACCGGAATAGGCGATGATTTCGATATAAAAAAGGCAAGATACCACAAGATAATCATCATGACGGATGCTGATGTGGATGGCTCACACATACGCACCCTCCTGCTCACATTCTTTTACAGATACATGCAGCCCCTGATAGAGGCAGGTTATGTGTACATCGCCCAGCCGCCGCTGTATCAGGTCAGAAGGGGGAAGAGCGTAAGGTATGCATACTCGGATGAGGAGCTTGCGAAGCTCCTGGAAGATGGAAAGGCTGTGGTCCAGAGGTACAAGGGTCTGGGCGAGATGAACCCGGAGCAGCTCTGGGAGACCACAATGGATCCGGAGAAGAGAACTCTTCTCAGGGTGACGCTGAAGGATGCTGTCGAGGCTGATGAGATCTTCTCCATACTGATGGGAGAGCAGGTTGAACCGAGAAGGATCTTCATAGAGACGCACGCGAGAGAAGTGCGAAACCTGGACGTGTGATCGAATGGCAGAGATAGACGTCGATGTAACAGAGGAGATGAAATCCTCCTACATAGATTACGCGATGAGCGTGATCGTCGGGCGGGCGCTTCCCGATGTCAGGGATGGCCTGAAGCCTGTACACAGACGCATCCTCTACGCCATGTACGAGCAGGGCGTGACATTCGACCAGCCCTACAAGAAGTCCGCCCGCATCGTCGGCGATGTCATGGGTAAGTACCACCCGCATGGAGACGCAGCGATCTACGACACCATGGTCAGGATGGCCCAGGACTTCTCGATGCGCTACACCCTGATCGATGGCCAGGGAAACTTCGGCTCAGTCGACGGAGATCCGCCTGCTGCGATGAGATACACAGAGGTCCGGCTCTCGAGAATCGCGGGCGAGATGCTCGCGGATATCGAGAAGGACACCGTGGATTTCGTGCCCAACTACGATGGCTCTATGAAGGAGCCGACGGTGCTGCCATCCCGGCTTCCCAACCTGCTCGTCAACGGATCCACAGGAATCGCTGTTGGAATGGCGACGAACATACCGCCCCACAACCTCCGGGAGGTTGTATATGCGCTGATCCATCTGATCGAGAACCCCGATGCCTCTGTGGCAGATCTTATGAACTTCATCCGGGGCCCGGATTTTCCCACCGGAGGATACATAGTGGGAAAAAGCGGCATAGAGAGCGCTTATGCCACAGGAAGAGGCACGATAACGATCAGAGCCAGATCCGAGATAGAGGAGGGGCGAAGGGGCTCCAGGATAGTATTCACAGAGCTCCCATATCAGGTCAACAAGGCCAAGGTCGTGGAGGACATTGCGGAGCTCGTCAAGACGGGAAGGGTGGATGGGATCTCGGAGATCAGGGATGAGTCTGATCGGGAGGGGATAAGGCTGGTCGTGGAGCTGAAGCATGGCGCGAATCCCCAGGTCGTGCTCAATCAGCTTCACAAGCACACACAGCTCGAGACAACATACGGCATAATCAACCTCGTCCTCGTCGACGGCCAGCCCAGGACCCTGACGCTGAAGGAGACCCTGGAGCACTACATCAACTACAGGGCTGAGGTGATCGAGAGAAGGACCCGCTTCGAGCTCGACCAGGCGGAGAAAAGAGCGCACATACTCGCGGGAATTCTGATAGCCCTCAGGAACATAGATGATGTCATAGCACTGATCAGGGGCTCGCCCTCCCCTTCAGAGGCCAGGGATCTGCTCATGGAGCGGTTCGGGCTCAGCGAGGAGCAGGCAAGGGCAATTCTGGATATGAGGCTGCAGAGGCTCACAGGCCTTGAGCAGGAGAAGATCGCATCAGAGGCCAGAGAGCTGGAGGCAACAATCGCAAAATTGAAGGGAATACTCGCAAGCAGGGCTGAGGTACTCGATATCATCAAGAATGAACTGAGAGAGCTCGCTGAGAGCTACGGCGATGACAGAAGGACCGAGATAGTGGAGTCTGTGGAGTCCGTGAGGCCCGAGGATCTCATCCAGGAGGAAGAGGTAGCGGTGATAATAACAAACAACGGCTACATCAAACGCCAGCCTCTATCTGTGTACAGAATGCAGAGGAGAGGGGGAAAGGGCAGCATCGGGGCCGAGACTAAGAGCGAGGATTTCGTCACAGACATATTCACAGCATCGACGCTGGATTACCTTCTGATCTTCACAGACAGGGGTAAGGCGCACTGGCTCAGGGTCTATGAGATACCCATGGCATCCAAGGTATCCAGAGGCAGATCGATAGCGAGCCTGCTGCAGCTGGAGGAGAACGAGAGGATCACCGAGGCGATACCCGTTGAGAGCTTCAGCACCGAGGGTTACATCGTGCTCGCTACGCGCATGGGCAGCATCGTGAAGACCCCAATAAGGGCGTTCAGCAATCCAAGAAGGGGCGGGATCAAGGCAGTCAACCTCCGCGGCGACTCTCTTGTGGCCGCCAGGCTCACAGACGGCTCGAGGGAGCTGATCGTCGCCACAAAGAAGGGAAAGGCGATAAGGTTCCACGAGAGAGATGTGCGAGCGAGCGGGAGGGGATCGATGGGGGTGAAGGCGATTAACCTCTCCGAGGGGGATGAGCTGATCTCCATGGATGTGGTAAAAGAGGGAGAGACGCTCTTCACCATAACCACTCAGGGATACGGAAAGAGGACGGACCTGAGAGAGTATCCGCTCCAGAGGCGCGGCGGCAAGGGGGTCAAGAACATAGATGCGCGAAGAGGGGATGTGGTGGCCGCGATAACTGTGTCCGACGACGACGGTCTCCTGGTGACCACAAAGGAGGGTGTTATGATCAGAATAGCCGCATCTGATGTGAGGGTGCAGGGAAGGGCAACACAGGGCGTGAAGATCATGGACGTAAAGCCAGGGGACGAGATATCGGATGTGGCAAGGGTCGATTGAGGGCTGTCTGATCGCTGAAATCCCCCTTGTGCAGAGCCCGCAGAACATCCCGCCAGAGGATGTGAGCCAGCAGGCTGTCCAGCGGATGGTTATCAAAATCATTATTAATAATGATAGATCGTCTTTGCTATGCTAAACAATCTCTGAAGAAGTTGTCAATCATGTCAAAAGGTTTAAGTTCTAGTGGATCGCAGGGTGTACAGCTCTGTCTCTCGGGAGGTGACATCGATGAGCATCATGGATCATGTGCTTGTTGTGGTGATATTCGGAGTCCTGGTCGTTGCGCTGCCATGGATATCGAACAAGTGGTCCGACAGCCGGTCAGGTGTCAGGTAGACCCTGTAACTCAAATCCCGCGGGATTTTCAGCCCGCGTCTGTATTTACAGGATACATGGAAAAGCAAACCTTGGGCCCGCCATCTTCAGCGGTGGGGATGAACGCCGTACGGCCCGGTTACCGCATCCTGCATCTTTTTCCGTAATGCGGGCACTTCGTGTTTGTGCATGCATCCCTTGCGGCCTCGGTCAGCTCCATCAGAAGCATGTCCAGCCTGCCCTCAAGCTCAGGCGGCACGTCCTCACGTTCTGCAAGCGCTTCCACCCTGTGCAGCAGGGAGTGCGCCGTCACGCTGCTCTCAGAGGACCTTGCCATATCCTCGAGCTCTTTAAGGACCTCATGCCACTCATCGTATCTCATGGTGTCTGAAAACACGTTCATCGACATCTATCCCCATTATGGATCTCATCCCTGAGGATATATCCTCTGCGATCCAGGCGCAGCCAGTGGCCGAAGCAAGTGATGGCAGAGGGATGACATCGATGCCCAGAAGCTCAGAGACACGCCCGGCGATGCGCGCGGCAGGGTCTCCTGCAAGAAACATATCCGGGGATACAGCGCCGAGGTCTCTGAGAAGAACAGACATCGCGCTCATCTCCATAGCTGCGAAGAGCGCCAGGGTCTCCAGCGCGAGATCGTTACACTCCGGTAGATTCATTTTTCTTAGGATGCCGCCATGCGAGAATGCCTCATTCGCTGTCATCATCCCATCATCAACAGCTCTTATCGCATCGACATCCAGCGGCCCCTGAAGCAGCCCTGGGGCGAATATCGGTGCATCTATCGCGCCGGCGATCCTCCCATCGTTTATGCCGATCGTGACGGTGTTGGAGCTCGCGTCCGCTATCACAGCATTCTCCACACCCCTGCGCACCACATAGTACCCGAGACCGACCTTCTCAGGGCTTGCTCCATGTGAAAAGACCTTCATCCTGGCGTCTATTTTGGAGCCCCTGTGTATGCCCGGGAGCAGGACCACCGGCCAGCCGGAGATCGCCATCGCCTCGTACACCCTGCTCCCGCCACCCACCTCGATCCCAGCGCCGCTGAGCCTTGCGAGCCCCCTGTTCTCAGCATCCTGTATTCTGGTTATGCGCGTTATGCCGTCGCCCATCGAGTAGCAGAGAGCCACGAGATCGAAAGATCCGCGAAAATGATCCTCAATCCTTTTCAGTATCTCCTCCGGCCTGAGGGATCCGGCCTCGGATCTGGGTATTGCGATGCCTTCACCATGATGGTTCGCAAACCTTATCGCTCTCGTCCCGTGGTCGACGCCTATGAACATGTGCTCTCCTTCTCATGCGAGGGATCCCTGCAGGTCCTCACCATTCGCAGACCTGCGGTTGCTCCCGAAAGATTTGTTTCGCGCACGGACATGTGCTGAGACCGACATGAACCTCTGAGATGGAATGACGCACTCATCCTGCGAGCCTCACTATCTCCTTCGCGAGCCTTATGCTGTCCTCCATGCTATCGATGCGTATGTCAGTGCGTATGCATCTTCCTGGATAGCTGCTGCTCCTCGATACCATGAAGTGATCCACCTCTCCCAGAATCGAGATGACACCCTCATCGTCTGGCTCAACCCCCACAGCCCTCATGAACCTGGCCGCAGGCCCGCTGAAAGGCCTGTCGCCATTGAGGGGGCTCACCGCCACTGTCGTCTTCTCCCTGACCGCATCCCTCACGCCCTTCAGCGAGAGGATCGGGCCGATGCTTGTCACCGGGTTGCTGGGTCCGATTATGACAGTCTCCTCTTTTCTGAGGGCCTCGAGGAATCCACTGCTTGGTCTCGCACCATCGATGCCATCAAAGCGAACGCCCAGGACCTCAGGCTCCCCCCGCCTCTCTACCCAGAACTCCTGAAAGTGCATCTCGCCCAGTGGTGTTTTTATGATTGTGGATACACTGTCATCACTCATCGGGAATACCCCTGACCTGATCCCCAACGCTTCTCTCATCACCTCAGTGGCATCGCTGAGCGTGCCCCCTCTGCGAATGACATCGGATCTGAGGATATGAAATGCCCTGTCGGCATCGCCTATTGCGAGCCTCTCCCTCACACCCAGTTCTCTCAGACGGGTATGCGTGATGAAGCTGTCCCCCCTGATGCCCCACCATCTCTCTTCATCGATCAAACCCGCGAGCGTGTAGATGACAGTATCCAGGTCGGGGGAGACCAGGTTTCCGGAGACCCAGAGGTCCTCGGCTGTGTTGACAACGACCGTGATCTCCTCAGGATCCAGGACCCTTGCAAGGCCGCGAAGCAGCTTTGGTGTGCCGGTACCGCCACTGAGTATCAGCATGCTCACTCGGAGAGATCGAGAACTATCATGCCCGTCTTCAGAGTGCTGGCCTCCTCTATGGACAGAGGTGTTGCCACAACGTGATCCGATATTATTGCGCTGTTTCCGAACGGATCCTCAAGGATCACCGTGAGGCTGAACTCGCCCCTTAGCGCCATCTCTATCTTCGAGAGGATCTCCTCGCCCTTTGCGGTCCTCTCCATATCCCTGGCCTGTCTTGCCGCGTTCGTTGCGAACTCGACTATGCCCTTCACCCTGACGAGAACCCCCTCGATATTTGTTATGTAAGCCTCAGATGCATATCCTGGCTCGATGTCCACGCCGATCTCAGGTATGTGGATCGTGCCGCTGGAGGATCTGAGAACCCTGGCGTTCAGGTCATCGAGCTCCCGAACAACAAGAGTGTGCCTGTACGGCTCGCGCTGGCTCAGGAGCATCGTATCGCTGTGCCTGAAGCCGCACTCGCATACACCTGCGATGATCAGAGCATCCCCGAAGTATGGCAGCTCTGTCGTCTCCCAGTTGAACTCCATCGTCGCCCCGCACATAGGGCAGCTAGCCTTCGTCTTGAGCTTCAATCTCTTCCTCCCACAACCTTCTCCCTGTCGATCCTTATGCCACTCGGAACTACGACGACCAGGTCGTCGCCAACTCCGGCTATATCTCCAGCCATATCCTCGACGATCTTCCTCAGCTCGCCTATCGCCCTGTCCAGAGATGCCTTGTCCCTCTTCATGGGCGCTATATCAACCAGCAGTATATTGCGGGATCGTATCTCCTGCTTTATCTCCGGCAGCACATCGAGAGACGTGAGCTCGGCCACTCTGAGATACGCCCTGGGCCTCTCAGGCTCATCCTCGAACTGGCCCAGGTCCACCTCCACATACTCATCTGTGGCAGGCCTGCCCATCAGTCTTTCAAGGAACTTCACCATCTCAAACCCTCAAGGATGTGATGATTATTATTATATTTAGATCTGCTGGCATGCACCGGCAAGCCGGAGTCCGATGAGCGACATCAGAATTATGTAAAGAGCCATGGCCCCGACGAAACCGGTTGGCCTGAGATTCTCAGGGAGCACAAGCTGTATCGCAAGCAACATGGCTATCAGCGCCAGAACCATGCCGGTGCTTGTTATTATCTCCAGCTGCTTTCTATCCATGATGTGATCTCAAGATGATCTCAGAGATATTGTTTGCGGGCGTCCAGGGATACAGCAGCGACCTTTTGGGGCCGCGTAATCGCATCACTGAGTTCAGAGGCATGCGACCCTGCGAGATCATCCTTGTGCCGGTGCACGCAGATTTCTGACAGCATATTCACTCATCGAGAGCGTGACCTGCTCGTGGACTCTCTCAGATCCGCTTGCCGGCTGATCCCTGTGCACCATCCAGCTCATTCATTCTTGCAGTGATATACTCCCGCATCTCGAGCAGAGCATCCCTCAATGTGTCCCTGTTGCTGTAATCCATCAGCACAGCCTGGAGATACTCTGTGGTGGAGCCCGAGAGCGAGCTTATCTTTCTTGTAAGATTCGGCACAGCTCTTGTTATGTTATCCACGATCGTGATGCTGGCCCTCATCGATGTCCTCGAGAGGGGGTTGAGGTCCACAGCTATCACAGTCTTCCCCATCCCCACAAGCGCCTCGCACCTGTCACCGTCCTCAAGGGGTATCAGCACAGCATCCGCATCGTATATGCCGCCTCTCGTTGCCAGCGCGCGGCTGTGCTCCAGTCCCGGTATCCTGCAGTCGGGATTCTCTCCGAGCACCAGGCGCGCGCCGTGCGATCTGAGGAGATCTGCGATCCTCCTCACCCTCTCCTCACTCCTGTGAAAGAGGTTCACCTCGAGGGGTGCATTCAGGAGAGATGCAAGCTCCACCATCTCTCCCGGGACAAGAGCTGCGACATTCCCATTCACGCTGATCGCCGGCCTCTTCGCGATCAGAAGAGCTGCCGCTGCTGCGAGTGTTGCCCGATCCGCGGAGATCATCGTCCTCTCGCCGAGGATGTAATCGAACGCCTCGCCCCTGCCCTGTGCAATCAGACCCTGGACGCTTGTTATCCCATTCCTCACGCCCTCAGCTATCCTCTCGCGCGTCATGAGTGATGTGTATCTGGGATGCGATTTCGGTATCTCAGTCAAGCAGAGGCCCCCTATGAACGATCTCTGTCTCGATCACATCTCCGAAATGCTGAAGCGCCTCCCTGCACTCCTCTCCCCCCACTGCGAAAACAGAGTCGCCAAGCATTATCATGCTCGCCATTCCACCTGCAGATTCAACTGCCTCCATGGCATCCAGCGCCCATGAGCTCGCCAGCTCTATCTCACATGTGAATCCCCTCGAAAGACGCATGAACTCCCCAAGAGTCGGCCTGCGGAGGATCTCTTTCACAGCCCTCTCACCAGCATCGTTGATCCGTTTCATCACGCTCGCATCCATGAGCACCTCCCTGGTTGGGATCGGCCCCCTCACAACCGCGTAGACCTTTGTTCCCGGAACCGGAATCCTGTCGACCACGCCCCGGCCCGGAGCGCCATGCGCTATGCGGATGACGAGACCCCCGGTGTTCTGCGCTATGACATCCCCGAGGCCTGTGCCGCTCAGGACCTCAGCGCGATGCGCGACCGAGGCGACCTGGTTTGACGTCAGCCCCAGCTCGAAGAGCTGGTTCAGCGCGTATGCACAGCCCAGTGCTCCCGCGCCGCTCGCCCCGAATCCAGCGCCCATGATCATATCCAGCTCTGTCTCGACCCTGACAGGCGACGGGGCCAGCGATTCAACAACGTGTCTGCTCACTGGCGCATCAGATGGATGCCCGTTGATGATTATCTGGGTTGAATCTGCTGCGCTGACAGTGGTCCTTGCGAGGAGCCCGAGGGTGAACCCGCAGCCTATGGAGCCGGACGCAAGAGGATCATCCTCGCGCCTTGCTGCGAAGAATCCGGTCACATGCCCTGGGACCGTGGCCCTCGCCGAGTCAGCGACATTCTCCTGGTGATCTCGCTCACTGCGGTTTTCGCGCTTCCCTCCATCCACGATCTCTCTCATTCATGATCCTCACAAGCTCATCGATCACACTTCTCGCTATTATGCTCTTCTTCCCTGAGACCTCTGCATGAGAGCCATCCTCTCTTACAATCAGAACCCTGTTATCGTCGGTTCCCATCCCGCCTGCACCCACATCGTTTGCGATCACGAGATTCAGGCGCGATGCATCCATGGATTCGCGGGCGCTTCTGATCAGATCCTCATCGCTCACGAACGTCTCGGCCTTGAACCCTATGATCGTGAGATCCGGATGCGCTGAGCGTACAGATCTCAGTATCTTCGGGGCAGGCCTGAGCCTCAGGACGATCTCATCATTTGATTTGATCTTTCTCTGCTCCGCATCCACGGTGAAGTCCCCGACGGCTGCTGCGCCTATAAGGGCGTCGTACCCTGTGGAGAGCTCTTTCATAACAGCGTCGAGCATATCCTGAGCGCTCTCGACGTGTACCTCCTTAAAGGGCAGCCCCAGCCTGGCCCTGTGAACCACAGTCACCTCCGCGCCGCGCCTGTATGCCTCACGCGCTATCTCCACGCCGGTCCTTCCTGAGGCGCGGTTTGTTATTATCCTGATCGGATCGATGCTCTCAGCAGTTGCACCGCTAGTCACGAGAATGCGCCTAGATCTGAGATCTCCCGGCCCCAGAATCCGCTCGACCTCGGCGACGATCCTCGCATTTTCCGCGATCTTCGCCTTCGACTCCTCGATCCTGGGATCTATGCACACGACTCCCATTGATCTCAGCCTGTTCAGATTTTCGACAACTGCAGGGTGACGGTACATGGCCTCGTGCATCGCAGGCACAACAGCTACCGGCTTTCCGCTTCCTATCGCGGTGGTCGCGAAGGTCGTGACCGGCGTATCGTCTATGCCGCATGCGATCTTTCCTATCGTGTTCGCTGTGGCAGGGGCTATCAGAAGCATATCCGCGCGCCCCTCAATCCCGCAAAGCTCCACATGCTCGACGCGGCCGGTTATCTCCGTGATGACCGGGTTGCCACTGGCGTATTCAAGCGCCTGCGGATGCAGTATCCTCTGCGCCGCCTCTGACATCACACAGTGCACATCCGCGCCGCGTCTGATCAGGTCGCGCACCAGATCGACAGCCCTCACGGCCGCGATGCTCCCTGTGACGCCCAGAGCCACTGTCCTTCCTGAGAGGGTATCGCTGACAGATCCAGAGATGCTAAGCTCCATCAAGTGATGCTCTGAGTCGATCGAGAAATAATTATCCCAGGAGATCTGCCCGAACCGCTGAGAACCCGGCGACCAGCCATGCGGTGCCACTGATATCTGCAGAGTCTCCCAGCCATCCCGCAGGCTGTCAGATACCTGAGATCGTGTGCTGAGATCCTTTTACGTCAATCTTTGAGCACAAACCTTATGTAAGATCTCGACGAGGGCTCTCTCCGGGCCGGGGTGGCCTAGCTGGTTAGGGCGCCAGACTCATAGGGTAAGCCACAGGCGCCTGGGTCATCTGGAAGTCGCGGGCTCGAATCCCGCCCCCGGCACTTATTCTTAAGAGATTATGACATCCAGATCGCAGCATGCGGGCAAAAGGTTTTAATACCAGTATTTCAGAGTTATGAATGCGCAAAAACTCTGTGTAGTTTTTCGCTAAGGACGGTGAAGAATTGTTTAGAAGTGAGGAAGGATTTTCTCGTGGCTCTGCTCCTTCTGCCCCGGTGGCTGTTGGCAGCGAGTACAGCGTGAAGATCGAGGATATCGCCCGTGAAGGGGACGGTATCGCAAGGGTTGAAGGCTTCGTTATCTTTGTCCCGGATACCCAGGTTGGGGATCAGGTAAGGATACAGATCGACCGTGTGATGCGCCGCTTCGCGATTGGCCACAAGGTCTGAAAACCTTCAGCTTTTGTACAAGGAGTTTGCTGGTTCTGTGAACCACGCAGCCTCTGTTTTTTTGCTGATGGTCATATACTTTTGAATATTTTTCGGGGACGATTTTCAAGATGATGATGGAGTTTTTGCGAAGATGCTCAATAGTTGAGGTAAATTGCCCTCTTGGCAGATTTCTGGATGAACAACTATGCCTGATTATAGCGGCTTCGCTTGATCAGTATCTCAAGTGCGCTCACGAACGATATCGAGCAAATACGTTTTTGTGGCATACTCCGGCCTGAAGGCAGGAGTATGCGCCACGACCTCTCCTCAATAACTCCTGTTATTTCTGGCGCCTTAGTCAGATGCTCGATCCCACGACCAGCATATTTCGATGCGCTCTTATGTGGCTGGCAACGTGGGGGATATGGAGAAGCAGCGATTCGATCTCCAGGAGCGCATGGGAGGGGTGCATTTTCGTGCCGGTCATCAAATGGACGACAGATTTGCATTCATAACCTTACACGTAGTCCATTCGCTCTCAGATACTCCTTGACCTGCCCGACTGTGTACTCTCCGCGGTGGAACATGCCTGCTGCGAGAGCCTTGTCTGCGCCTCCTACAGTGAATGCCTCAAGTATGTGCTGGGGCGTGGAGGCTCCACCACTGGCTGTGACCGGAATGTCAACCGCATCACATATCGCCTTCGTGAGCGGCAGATCGTAGCCGATGTTCGTGCCGTCCCGGTCCATGCTGGTGGGGAGTATCTCGCCGGCTCCAAGCCTCTCCACCCTCCTGCACCACTCTATGGCATCAATGCCGGTTGGCTCCCTCCCTCCGTAGATCACAACCTCGAACCATGCGCGGCTGCCGTCCTCCAGCTCGTAGACGTTCACTCCTGGTGGGATCTCAGTGTTCCGCCTGGCGTCAACTGCGACCGTGATCCTCTCCTGACCGAATGCCCGGGCTGCGCTCCTGACCAGATCCGGATCCCTGACCGCGGCTGTGTTGATCCCAACCCTATCCGCGCCAGCATCGAGTATCTCCTTTATGCCCTGAATGCTGCTGATCCCGCCTCCCACAGTGAAGGGGATGTCAACAGCATCCGCAACCCTCCTGGCGACATCCACCATTGTCCTTCTCCCCTCATGGGATGCGGTGATGTCCAGAAAAACAAGCTCATCAGCGCCCTGCTCCTGGTAGCGGCGTGCGAAATCAACCGGGTCGCCCTGGCGCTTCAGGTCCACGAACTTCACGCCCTTGACAACCGAGGGAACCCCATCCACGACCTTGACATCGAGGCATGGGACGATCATGGCATAATCTCTCATGGCTGTTAGAAGCGGATAACTGGAGATAAAAGCCTTGCTGGCCAGGATTTCCATCCGGGGAGATGACATCCCATGATACCTGAGGATGATGCATGTAGAGCCGGTCTCAAAGGGCTCGACAGATGCATGCCATTCTGAGACACAGTGTGCTTATATCCCAATACCTTCAACGGAATGTATTGCCACTTTCCGTGGTTATGTGCACGCTCCAAAAGTGGTGCTGAAGATGGTTGACATGCTCGGAGAAATAGAGATCAAGAGGGCTGTGAGGGATGAATACTCCCGTATCGCGAAGCAGGCATCATGCTGCTCTGGCTCATGCTGCGGAACAGGATCTGCAGCCGAGATAAGCAGGAGAATCGGATATACAGATGAGGATATGCTCTCTGCGCCGCCGGAATCGAACCTGGGCCTCGGCTGCGGGAACCCTCTGGCCATAGCGTCCCTGAAGAGGGGCGAATACGTGCTCGATATGGGATCCGGCGCTGGCTTCGACTGCTTCCTGGCGGCGAGAGCCGTTGGTCCCGAGGGGATGGTCATAGGGGTGGACATGACCAGCGAGATGGTGGAACGGGCAAGGGAAAACGCGCGACAGGGAGGATACAAAAACGTGGACTTCAGGCAGGGAGAGCTGGAGAACCTGCCGGTTGCTGACAGCTACGTCGATGTCGTCATATCCAACTGCGTCATAAACCTTGTTCCGGATAAGCGCAGGGCCTTCAGGGAGGCCTTCAGGGTACTGAAGCCGGGAGGAAGAATGATCGTATCAGATGTCCTCCTGAAAGGAGAGATTCCAGAGTCGGTGAGAAGATCCAGGGAAGCCTACATAGGATGCCTGGCAGGCGCGGTGAGTGTGGAGGAGTACATCGATGCGATACGATCCGCTGGATTTGAGGACGTATCGATCCTCGGAGAGTCGCCATTCCCGGCTGAGTGCCTGCCCGCGAGCATCGACAAAGCCGATCTCTCCAGCTCTGTGTGCAGCTTGAGGATATCCGCAAGAAAACCAGCCTGAAGAGATCACAGGAGGCGCCGCCACCTTGCGTAGATGGATGGAGATCGCCAAGAATCCTGTGGCCGAGCTGAAACCCGCGGATGCGCCTGCTGCTTTTACTACTCCTGGACGAACTGTACGCCGACGCGGCGCATTTTGTTCAGGCGCGCGATGTTCAGCAGAAGCGGCGTCAGCCCCTCGACCTGATGCGATACGCTCAGGGGGCCGGCATCAAGCGGCCTTAGATCGCGAATCTTTCTGCACATCTCGGCCACAACATCCTTTGCATCCTTATCGTCACCGCATATCGGCACATCGAACCTGAGGATCTTCTCCGCATCCATGAGAGAACTCGCAGGTATCGTGTGAAACGCAGAGACCACCCTCACGCTCTCCGGCAGGGATCTCTTTACAAGAAACGCTGCACATCCCTCTGGAGGCGGCCTGTACTCGAAGTGGTTCGTGCGGGCCATGGGGACGACAGGCGATATCACGATCTGGTCTGAGTAGCAGTCTCTCAGGTCAGATGTCACCATGCTCAGGCTCTCTGGAGGAACACAGAGAACGACGACGTCCGAGTCCCTGATGGCGTTTGCGTTATCAGTTCCATGCATCACCGTATCGATACCCAGTGATATCATGTACCTTCTGAGCTCAGCTGCGCTCTCCTGGGCACGCTCCACCTTTCTGGACCCGATGATCACCTCATAATGGGGGGCCCAGCGAACGGCAAAACCATTACCGATATCCCCGGTACCACCGACAAGAGCAACCCTCATGGGCTAGAGGCTGCATATACATGATATTTATTCTTTTCTGAGAAAGAAAGTTGGTATTAATGATGATAGTAGGGTGACGAAAAGATAATAGTAACAAAATATAATAATAGTATAAATATTAGCGCAGAACGATGGCTCTCAGAATCCACGACGCAACCGCGTATACCACCATGCCCAGGGCTATTGATAGCCAGACGCCGATGCGTTCAAAGGCGATCATCACCGTCAGCACATAGGCGATCCACGCGGGCGTGAAAAGCAGAAGGCCTCTCGCATACTCACAGAGATCAGCACTGCTTCCCTCCATGGATATCAGTATGAATGTGAGGGCCGTGAGCACGGGAAACGTGGCGATAAACGCTGAAAGCGTCCCGCGACCTGAGCTGCCAAGATGAACAACGAGCGCTGTTATGACCCCACCAAGCACGAAGTAGATCAGCAGACGCATATAACCTCTGTAAGAAGAAGGGATGGCACGAGATGCGAAAGGGAGTAGCAATGAAGGGGGTAATTAAACGCGACCTCGTGCCACATGTACATCTGCCTGCAATGCTCTCGAAGCATTACAGTTATCATTATCATATACCTTCTTCCTTATTAACTTTTAGGTTCTCAATTATGGGCTGAAGATCTTCCTGCCAGATTTCGTGGTTTACGGATTGGATCTGGTCGATTGCCAGGAAAGATCTGATGCTGTATTCTCAAACATCCCATCATGCCAGCAGAGAAACCAGATCCCTCAAAGGAGCATCGGTCTTTATACCGACTCCCGTGAAGTGCGTCCTGGAAGCCCTGTAGCCATGCTCCCGCAGATCGGATATGACGGACTCGACCTTCGATGGTGTGATTCTCAGCCTCCTGCATATCTTATGATGATCATAGTAGAACGGTACGTCAACCTCCTCAGAGCATAGTAATACTAATCTGTGGGCCCTGCTCTCAGGATCAAGTCTTTTGAGAGCTGCTCTGAGGAGATCTTTATCGTGAAGCGGGCCGAGCCAGAGAGGACCTGCAGTGCAGGTCCTTCCCCCACAGAAGCTGCACGTGCCTGAGGATCTGCAGCCCATGCCCATCCTCAAACTCCAGCCTCCACAGCTGAAGCAGTGCTCGACATATCCCATGGACTCGAGGGCCTCATCGGCCTCAAGTGCACCTTTTTTTATTCGCAGATGCAGGCGAACATAGTGCTCCGTGGCATACGAGAGCAGGGGTATTCCCCGCCTGTCAGCCCTCGCCATCTCCCGTATCACAGCTCCCATCAGGATCCGCACGCCCATCTCCCTGTGGTACTCGGTATTCAGAGGGACAGCAAGATATTTTCTAATGCCGCTCCGGAGATGCGCCCCGCAGAGTGGAGCGGTATCCGTGGCCGTTATGAAGAGATACGATCTTGCGGAGGATGCAGCAGGGGCTAGGAACTGCGCTGGGGAGCCGAACGGATCGAGATCGATCGCCTCGAACCGTCTCCTGCTCATGAGAGCACTGGCGCTCTCGCAGGTCACCTCACAGTCTGAGATATCATTCAGGGCAAGGTTCTCCCTGACACGCTGGCATGCTGAAGGGCTGATATCGTTCATCACGACACGCCCGACGCCGGCCTCCTTTCTCACCCTGATGCCACGTATGCCGCTGGCAGAGAACGCATCCAGGTACTCCTTTATTCCAAGTTCTGAGGCCATCGCGACGCAGATATCCCGGTTCGTCCTCATTCTGGGATTGTAGAAGACCCCGTCTGTGTTCACCCTGACCGGGCCCTCCACTGCAATCATCAACAGGCCTCACGCTCAGAATATATCGCCGTGTATGATCGTCAGCCTTCTCTTCAGGTTCGCCACTGTCTCGATCAGCTCCCTTGGGACATCTCTCTTCTCCCTGGGCCGATCTGGAAGAGAGAGGGGGGGCCGCCCGATCATTCTCATTATCGCATCAACCCACCACTTCGGGAGCTCCTCCGGCATCTCCTTTCCCCTCAGGATCTGGAATGCCAGCGTCCATGCAAGCGGCACGACCTCCAGGTTGTAGCCGCCTCCGCCCAGGGCGAGCATCCTGCCGGCCGCATACTCATCTGTGAGCTCCTTTATCCTCCGAACGAGATAGCCGTAGCCTTCAAGCGTCAGATCGAGGCTCGCAAGGGGATCTGCATAATGCGTATCGACGCCGAGCTGCGCGACGACAGCATCAGGTTTGAACCATCTGAACAGCGCGGGGATGACAGACTCGAAGGCGTACCTGTAGCATTCATCATCCGCATTCAGCGGCATCGGTATGTTCGCGGAGTACCCATACCCATCGCCGCTGCCGATCTCGTCCACGAATCCAGTTCCGGGAAAGAGGTACTTTCCAGACTCGTGGATGGATATAGTCAGTACTGATGGATCCTCATAGAAGATGTACTGCACACCATCGCCGTGATGAGCATCGATATCTATGTAGAGAACCCTGTCAAAGCGCTTCCTCAGTGTGCGAATTCCGAGAGCGCAATCGTTGAAAACGCAGAATCCTGCTGCTCTGGCCGGAAACGCGTGATGGAGACCGCCGGCGAGGTTGAACGCCACACAGGGCTCTGATGCAACACGCTTCGCGGCCTCGATGCTGGCTCCGGCGATCAGCGCGCTGGCATCGTAGATGCCCGGGAAAATCGGGGTATCTGGCTCATCCAGGCCAAGCGCTGGATCCGGTCGCTCATCCTTCACCGCCTGGATGTACCCTGGATCGTGGACCATGAGGAGGTCGCTCTCGCTCGCGTAGTATGGCTCCTGAACTTCTGTATCGTATCCGAGAAAGAACCCATACTCCTCGATCATCCTGTAGGTGAGCATGATCCGCGCTGGCTGCAGCGGGTGTTCAGGGCCGAAGCTGTAGCCCATGAACATATCTGTATAGTATAGATAGATCATTTATAGCCCTTTTCCACCAGACCTTCACTCCAGTAGTTATCACATCTGGGGCAGTAGTATATAGTTTCAACGATTATCTTCTTCCAGCTATGGGCATCGAGAGCCCTTCTCAGCTCCTTGGGCAGGCACTCGTTCCCGCATTTTGGGCAGAACGGGACGAACTGGTCGAGCACGCTCTGGTCTTCCTCCAACTCTGCGACCTCCTTACGCCTGGGATCCAAACAGATTTTGAGGTATGCGAAGATCCTATGGGATATAAGCTATGCGCATACTGGAGATACGATCTGGGCTCATGAAGCCCCGGATCTGCTGAATCTGGACCCTCGGGAGTGCTCAAAGCAGTCATGCAGTGTTGATTATAATATTTTGCATAAATTGATATAATATTACATGTTACATAAAATCATCTGTGAAGTATGACATATCCAGTAGATTTTAAATGCTTTTACATGAAGTGACGCAAAGGACTGTAATGTTTGAGAATCTGATAGCAGAGACACAATTCATACAAATTCCAATTGTAGTAGAAATCGATAGTGATTGGCCTTATAGGTCTCAATTATTCGACCCAGCAAGCAGTCACAAACCTTTTTATATATGGTTTATCCTCTAGACTGAGGATGTCCGAGACCAGCATATACGTAGTCAAGACAACAGCAAATCAGGAGCGAGCCGTTGCGAATCTGGTCGCCCAGATAGCGAGGAAGGATAAGCTGGACATACGGGCAATACTCGTTCCTGATGTGCTGAAGGGCTACGTATTGGTGGAGGCTTCGGCCCCAGAGATAGTGGAGCAGGCTATCCAGGGGGTTCCACATGCGCGCTCTGTTATAAAAGGCGCATCCAGCTTCGCAGAGATAGAGCACTTCCTGACGCCAAAGCCTGCGGTCGTTGGCATAAGCGAGGGCGCCATTGTGGAGCTGATCTCCGGGCCGTTCAAGGGCGAGATGGCCAGGGTGAAGCGGGTCGACTCGGCCAAAGAGGAGATAACCGTGGAGCTCTTCGAGGCCATGGTGCCCATACCCATAACGGTCAGAGGAGATCACGTGAGAGTCCTTAGCAAAGAAGAGGCTCAGAGGTGAACAATATTGGCTAATGTCGTCGAGGCGCTGGTATCAGGTGGCAAGGCAACTGCTGGACCACCCCTTGGCCCGGCGCTTGGACCTCTCGGTGTCAATGTAGCAGCTGTTGTCGCCAAGATAAACGAGCTGACCAAAGATCTGAACGGCATGCAGGTTCCTGTGAAGATAAAGGTGAAGAGCAGGACCGAGTTCGAGATAGAGGTCGGCACGCCTCCAACCTCGGCGCTCATACTGAAGGAGGCCGGGATCGAGAAGGGCAGCGGTGACAAGAAGAGCTTTGCTGGTAACATATCGATGGATCAGGTGATAAAGATCGCAGAGATAAAGAGAAGGAACCTTCTCTCGAAGAACCTGAAGAGCGCGGTCAGAGAGATCGTGGGAACCTGTGGCTCTTTGGGGGTAAAGATAGATGGCATGACCTCAAAAGAAGTGCAGCAGGCGCTCGCGTCTGGCAGTTACGACCACCTCTTTGAGGCGAAGTCCTAGATTGCGATCTTTGGAGCCGTAGAAGACCAAAAGTCGTGGACTACGGATGATCTGAATGAAAGAGAATATTGAAGAGGCAGTCAAAAAGGCGATCTCTGAGGCCCCGCCCAGGGGATTCAAGGAGAGCGTCGATCTTGCCATAAATCTCCATAACATAGATCTGACACAGCCCGGCAACAGGATCGATACTGAAGTTATACTACCGCACGGGCGTGGAAGGCCAAACAGAATCGCGGTTTTCGCAGCTGGCGATACTGCGCTCAAGGCGAAGGGCGCTGGCGCCGACTACGTGATACCTCCGGAGGAGCTGAAGCTGCTGGGGGAGAACAGGAAGAACGCGAGAAAGCTGGCAGATGAATACGATTTCTTCATAGCCGAGACGCAGTTCATGCCGGTCATCGGCAAGACCCTCGGACCCATTCTCGGCAAGAGAGGAAAGATGCCCACGCCACTTCCGCCCAATGCAGATGTCGCCCAGATGGTCACGAGGCTCAAGAACATCGTCAGGATAAGATCCAGAGACAGGCCGACATTCCACATAGCCGTGGGCAGGAGAGACATGGACGCCAGGCAGCTTGCAGAGAACATAGAGTCTGTAATCACAAAGCTGGAGCAGACCCTGAAGGATGGTCGTCACAACCTGAAGTCAGTATATGTAAAGACCACGATGGGTCCGGCGGTGAGGGTGATCTAGATGTCAGCAGATGTTCGCCATGTCGCTCGCGTGCCTGAATGGAAGGTGAAAGAGGTTGACGAGCTGGTAGAGCGCATAAGGAGCAGTCGCGTTGTAGGCGTTGCGGGTATACGCGAGCTTCCGGCAAGTGAGTTTCAGAGGATTCGAAGTATCCTGAGGCCTCTCTCTGAGGTGAGGGTTGTCAACAACAACATTGCCCGGAGGGCCATACTGAATTCTGATGAGTCCATCAGGCCGCTTGCGGATTACATCGAGGACCAGACCGCCCTGATATTCTCCGATGCGAATCCGTTTGCGCTCAAGAAGATGCTGGACGCAGAGAAGCGACCGATGCCCATAAAGGCCGGTGCTGTCGCGCCCATGGATATAGTGGTCGAGAGCGGCGAGACATCATTCTCACCGGGACCGATGGTCGGAAAGCTCCAGAGCGCTGGAATACCGGCCGCCATAAAAGGTGGCAAGGTCGTGATAAACCAGAGGGTTGTGCTCGCGAGGAAGGGCGATGTGATAACTCCCAAGGTGGCAGAAGTCCTCCAGCTCATGGAGATCTATCCGAAGCTCGTGGGACTGGAGCTCCGGGCTGCTTACAGCGACAGGCTGGTTTTCGCCGCAGAGGATCTGGCGGTGGATACGGAGGCAGTTCTGAGGGATATATCTGAGGCTGCTGGAAAGGCGCTTGCCTTCGCAGTCGAGGTGGCCTATGTGACGCCCCAGACCGTGGCTCCGATCGTTCAGCGTGCAGCATCCAGGGCGAGGTATCTGGTGGCCGAGCGCGGTATTCCCGTACCCGGCATGATGGATCTTGTCATAATGAAGGCACATGCCAATGCTCAGGCGATTGCAGGTCTGATGTCCGCAGGCAAGAGCGCGCCGGAGCAGAAGCAGGTCGAAGAGGTTGTTGAAGAGGTAGAGGAGAAGAAGGAAGAGGAGGACGCAGCCGCGGGGCTGGGTTCTCTGTTTGGTTAGAGAAAGGTGAGTTTAATGGAATACATATATGCAGCACTGTTACTACATAGTTCAGGTAAGGAAGTAAGCGATGATGGCATAAAGAAGGTCCTAGAGGCAGCTGGTGTGGCGCCTGATGAGGTCAGGATCAAGGCTCTGGTCTCAGCGCTTGAGGGCGTTGATATCGACAAGATACTCTCCCAGGCGACCGCCATGCCGGTAGCGGCTGCGGCCCCGGCTGCAGCTGCCGCAGAGACCGAGGCCAAGAAGCCTGCAGCCAAGGCAGAGGAAGAGGAGAAGAAGGAAGAGGCCGAGGAGAGCGGCATCGAGGGTCTCGGCGCGCTCTTCGGTTAATCCGGAATCCGCCCGCACAGGGCGGACTGCTCTTTTTCAGTTTTTCAACGTCTCTTACCATATCGCTATTCCGAAGTACGCTGCTATGAACTTCAGCGATACGTACAGGAAGTATATGCCGAATATCAGCTTGAGCGTATTGGGCCTGAACCTCTTTATCACAGCGGCTCCGATCTGTGCGCCCACGATTGTTCCGGCTGCGAGGATGAGTGCCGTGGTCAGCGCGACAAACCCTTGGGCGAGCTTTATGCCGCCTGCAACAACTGCCATCGGTATCATGACTGCCAGAGATGTTCCCATGGTGATGTAGACAGGTGCGCCGAAGAGGTAGATCAGCCCCGGAACGAGTGCATATCCACCGCCAAGTCCCACTATTCCGGTCAGAACGCCAATCGCAAATCCGAAGACCGCGAAGCCGCCGCTTCCGCCTGGGATTGTATTGCCCTCCTGCTTCGGCTTTGAGCGACCGATGCCCTCGTAGATCATCCTGATCGCGGGCAGCAGAAACGCCAGACCCAGAATCAGCTGCAGGAGATCTATGTGCTCGACAAGAATGGTGAAGAGCCATGAGCCGAAGATCACGCCAAGAATGCCGCCGCCGGCAAGCCATAGAGTTGCTCTTTTATCCAGATTTTTCCGGATGAGGTGTCCGTACCCTCCGGAGGTGGCAGTGAAGATAACCGCAAAGATCGTCGTGCCGATCGCGATGGGTGCTGGATAGCCCATCCAGAAGTGTATCACCGGGAGCATGATGCTGCATCCGCCTGTTCCGATCAATCCGCCGAGGAAACCGGCTGCCAGGCCGACCACGATCAGCAATAAGCCTCTCAGAGGAGTCAGCAGCGGCACGCCGCTCAGCCGGTCCCCTCCGGAAAGGTATGACCATATCGCAAGAGCCATTATGACAATCAGAAGTACGATCACTGGCCTGTATACCTGCCAGAATCTTCCATTCATATCACATCCCTCCAGACAGCACCAGAATTGCTGCCATGTGTGGCTTGCAGCCACAATTTTATGAATCAATCTTTTTCGATTTAAATCTTTGCAATTCTGAAATTATATAACGTATAAATTCACACTGTTATCATTAACAATGTTATCCAAGCCCCATGTGATCGGTTATTGGACAAGCTGTTTTTTAAAAGAGCATGTCTTTGCAAATGAAAAATTTTATTTGTAAAAATTAATGCTCTTTGCTTCTCGAAATCTTTAAATCTAAAAATATTGATGCGAATTTGGTGAAAGCATGGCATGGCTGGTTGGCTATCCGAGGGAGAAGATAACATGGCATCCCACAATAGATCGCGAAAAGTGCGTGAAGTGCGGGATATGCATGAACTGCGGCATGAACGTCTACGACTGGACAGAGGATGGGCCTGTGGTTGCAAGGCCAAATCGATGCATTGTTGGCTGCAATACCTGCGCCAATCTCTGCATGGGAGAGGCGGTTCCCGGATATAAAGGGTGTCAGGGAGATCTACAAGCGGGAGCACATCTGGGCGAAGGTGAAGAGGCAGCTCGAAGAGGAGGGAAAGCTGAAACCTAAATAGAGCCGTATTTGCGAGATCATGATCTCACATTTTCTGACCGGGCATCAGAACGCCTGACCACAGCTGGAACATGCTGAAACGGCTCACAAGGTTTATAGCAGATTACTGAATAAAAGATCAGATTGCAGCTGCAACCTGTGGCCATTCACACAGCCGTGGGAATTACCGGCGTGCTCATGGGTGAAGGTGACTCAAAACTGCACAAGCAATCGCAATATTGCAGTGCCTCTGGCTGCCAGGACCTCAGGGTCGCTGGCTGTTTTGAATCGAAAACAGTGTTCTGCACAGCGTAACTGTCGATGGTGGCAGAAGCAGCACACATCATGCGCCACGAGGCTGCAACTGTGGCGGCGTGAGCAGCAGTCCAGAAGTTTGGGATGGGGGATCTTGTATGTGCACAACTGAGGTTGATTTGGGGATGCCTCTCCTGGGGGACAGGCTTCCAAGAATGGTGGTGAGGACCACGCATGGTCAGATGACTCTGCCGGATGATCTCGCAGGCAGGTGGTTTGTTCTCTTCAGCCATCCTGCAGACTTTACGCCCGTATGCACCACTGAGTTCATAGCGTTCCAGAAGCGGAGGGAGGAGTTCAAGAAGCTCAACTGCGAGCTCATAGGCCTCTCAGTCGATCAGGTCTTCGCCCACATGAAGTGGACCGAGTGGATCCGGGAGAAGATGGGGGTTGAGATAAAGTTCCCGATCATAGCGGACACAGGAGAGGTTGCGGATCTGCTCGGCATGATCCATCCGGAGAAGGGATCAAACACTGTGAGGGCTGTGTTCATAGTTGACCCGAGCGGAACAATAAGACTGATACTCTACTATCCCCAGGAGGTCGGCAGGAACATAGACGAGATCCTCAGGGTCGTGGAGGCTCTGCAGGTTGTGGATAAGAACAAGGTGGCAACGCCGGCGAACTGGCCGAACAACGAGCTCATAGGCGATGAGGTCATAATACCGCCGCCAACAGATGAGAAGAGCGCAAAGGAGCGGCTCAAGATGTACGACTGCTACGACTGGTGGTTCTGCCACAAGAAGATTTCAAGATGAAGATATCAAGACTGGGCGTGTCATAGGGACGTCCCCGCTGGGCAGGGATCGATCAGCAAGGTCATGGCGCGAACGCGTGAAGCATCCTTTTATTTTATGTCACGTCCGCTGTGGTCCTTGCATCATATCATCCGATCCCACCACAGGCCGGATATCCGGCAGTGGATGGTCTGAGCATTCGTTTATTTTAACTTTATTGCAGTGACCTGTCCGAATAAGAGTTCTGAGCCAGATATTCGAGGCTTGTGGATGCTATTATTGAGTATTCCTATTAACCCCCTTTTCACGATTTGCCCATGTCGCTAAGTAATTGTATAGATGCTGTTTTATATCAAAAAAAAAAACTGGTTCTTAGGAATTCTCTATTATGAGCACACTTCGTTATTCGGACACCTCCATTGCAGGAAGCACGCATTTCCAGGGAGCATCGATGGGCACACTGATGGTATTCCCACAAAAACAGTCGCTCTTATGTATTCAACAACTTGAAGGACATGGAGGCCGGTTGCTGAATGCACTCATTCGCGCGCCAGAACGCATAGCATGACCGGTGCCTCTTCAAGTCATCAGATGGATGAGAGCGATGACAGCTAATGGTGCTCTGCGTTGCGGCCTGGCATTGCAATCCTGGCCGTGATCTCAAACCACTGATCTGCCTGCCTGGCGGCTGCATTGCTGGTCTCAACCACTCCGGCCTGAAGACCGGAGTTCCGCTACCCAAGGTTGTGAAAACGCACCTATTCCTCTGAGATCAGCCTCTCGTAGCAGCGCTGCGCCTCCTCCAGTATCTTATCCTCTCCCTCGATCACGCCATCCCTCATGAGCACCCTTCCGTTGCATATCGTGTAGCTCGCCTCGCCAGGCATGCTGTAGACCAGATGTGAGATCATCGATGTCTCGGGTGTGAACCATGGTCTTCTCATGTTGATTAGGGCGAGATCCGCGAGGGCCCCTCTCCTTATACCCATATCAAGGGAGAATGCCTTGTATGCATTCTCTGTGGCCATCCGCCAGACAGCATCAGCCGGAAGTATCGCTGAACGCCCGACAGAGCACTTCTGGACCACGGCTGCAACCTTCATCTCCTCGAAGATGTCCAGGTTGTTGTTGCTCGAAGCTCCATCCGTTCCCAGGCAGACGTTCACCCCCTGCTCCATGAGGGTCGCGACCGGAGCGATGCCTGATGCGAGCTTGAGATTGCTTATCGGGCAGTGGGCGACGTTCACATGCCTCTCCGCAAGGATCCTGATGTCCCTCGGCGTCAGCCACACGCAGTGCGCTGCCACCACTCTCTCGCTGAGAAACCCAAGGTTTTCAAGATACTCCACAGGGCTCATGTGCCGCTGGTTCACAAATGTATCGACCTCATCCCTGGTCTCTGAGAGGTGGATGTGGATCTTGACATCATACCTCTCCGCGATATCCTTTGCCCTGAGAAGCGTCTCCTCTGAACATGTGTAGACAGCATGCGGGCCCACAGCCGGCTTTATGAGATCGTCATCTCTCCATTTTTTTATGAATGGCTCGACATCATTGATGAGCTCCGGCCGCATATCGAAGAGCACACCTGAGAGCACACCCCTGATCCCCATCTCCCTGGTGACAGCAGCCGTCTCATCCATGAAGTAGTACATGTCATTGTAGCACGTCACACCGAACCTTATCAGCTCCAGACAGCCCAGCCTGACCCCTGCGCGGATATCAGATGGCCTGAGCCTCGCCTCCAGCGGCCAGATCTTATCACGGAGCCAGGGGATGAGCTCCATGTCATCGGCATAGCCCCTTAGAAGCGTCATGGCCAGATGCGTGTGGCTGTTCACCAGGCCCGGAACTGCGAGCATGTTTCTCGCATCTATGACTTCATCATCATTCGGCCTCAAATCCCTTCCAACCTCGGAGATGCGGTTCCCATCGATGAGAATGTCGATGTTCTTCAGCAGAGACCCGTTTCGAATGAGGGATGCACTGCGGATTAGCATGGACGGATGTATAAGCGGTAGATATTAATACCCTCTTGCCCGGAAAATGTGATGGGCTGAGGTAGCCAAGTGGCCTACGGCGCTGGTCTTGAGGTTCCGTAAGGAACAGGCTAACCAGTGGTGCATCGCACCGCGTGAGTTCGAATCTCACCCTCAGCGTTTACAGAACTTCTCCAATCAAAAGATGGTGTTATGCCCTCTGAAAATCAAAATGATATCTGCATTGCATCTGAGATCATCTCGACCGCCATGAGGATCCTCCGGCTCGGACCGATATGCGACAGCTGCTTCGGCAGGCAGTTCGCCATGCTGGGTACAGGCATGACAAACAGCGAGCGCGGGCGCTCGATAAAAACTGTCATGGCGATGAGCGCAGACCTCTGCGATTCTGAGGAGGCGGAGGTGCTGCGCGCGCTCGCCCCGTCCTGCAGGCAGGCAAGGCTCAGGCTCGGGGTCGAGGGTGTGGATGAGACATGCTGGGTCTGCCTGGGGCAGATGCATCCAGAGCGCCTGGAGGAGCTCGCAGACAGAGCTGTGGAGGCTCTCAGCGGAATAGAGTGCAGCCGGTTTCTGGTCGGCACGTTCATGAGCGGCATTCTTGCTGAGAATGAGGAGCTTCTGCTCGCTGATGGCTGTTCAAAACACGCAGAGCCCATGAAGTCGGAGATCAACCGCGAGGTTGGGAAGCTCATAGCATTGAAGAGCGGGAAGCAGCCCGATCTCAGCAATCCTGAGGTTGTCGTCCATATTCACCTCTCAGACGGGCACATAGAGATCCAGATCCAGCCGCTTTACATATACGGACGTTACAGGAAACTACAGCGCGGATTTCCGCAGACGAGATGGCCCTGCAGGGTCTGCGGCGGGAAGGGCTGTGAGAGGTGCGGCAACACAGGGCGAATGTACCAGGAGTCTGTGGATGAGCTCATAAGAGGGCCGGTTGTGGAGGCCGCAGATGCTGAGGACACTGTGTTTCATGGAGCTGGAAGAGAGGATATTGATGCCAGGATGCTCGGCAGCGGCAGGCCATTTGTGGTCGAGGTCGTGCGCCCACGCAAAAGAGACCTGGATCTGAACGCGCTCAGAGACGAGATAAACAGACGGTGCAGCGGCAAGGTCGAGGTCAGCGATCTCATTTTCGTCGATAAGTCCATGGTCGAGACCGTCAAGAACGAGAGGTTCGAGAAGACCTATGAGGCCGTTGTGGAGATCTCCGCGCATGTGGATGAAGAAAAGCTTAAATCCGCCCTGTCCAAATTGGTAGGTTTTGTAGAACAGCGTACGCCAACTCGCGTCTCTCACAGAAGGGCGGATAAGGTCCGCAGGAGGGCGGTGTACAGCGCCGGGCTGGAAGAGCTGAACGGCCAGATGGCAAAAATAACCGTCCGCTGCGACAGCGGCCTCTACGTTAAGGAGCTGATATCAGGGGACGGTGGCAGGACGAGGCCCAGCCTTGCGGAGCTTCTAGGGTCAGACGCCAGGGTCGTGGAGCTGGATGTAATAGATGTAGGTGGAGTGTCCGATGCCCAAGTCACACGGATTTCGTAAGAACACCAGGGACAAGCTCAAGAAGAGCGTCAGGGAGAGGGGGATCTCTCCTGTGGTCAGGGCGATACAGGATTTCGCCGTTGGTGAGAAGGTTCACATAATAATAGATCCCAGCATACACAAAGGAGTGCCGCACCCGAAGTTTCATGGCAGGACCGGAACTGTGGTGGGCAGGAGAGGGAGAGCTTACGTGCTGGAGGTCCCGGATCAGAACGCAAAGAAGATCGTTATAGCCTTACCCGAGCACCTTGCTGCTCAGAAGTAGAAGATGATAGTAAAGAACGTTCTGAAAGAGGAACTGCTCACGATAGCAGAGGTGAATGCGCTTCTCAATGAGATAAGGGAGAGAAGGGCGGGCGAGCCCGAGGAGCTCGGATACGAGCTCAGGCGGGCCATGCGCCATGCAGAGCTGTTCTCCCACGGCACGCCTGAGGAGAGCAGGCGGCTCGTGGAAGCTCTCCTGGCTCTTGAGAAGGTTACCCCCGAGATAGCTGTGAAGATAGCGGACCTCAGGCCTGTGACCAGGGACGAGCTCAGGGCGATCTACGCTAAGGAGAAGTTCTCGCTGACAGAGGAAGAGCTGGACGCGATTCTCGATATGGTGCGCAGGGGGTAAGTCTCTCTTGCCCGATGTCAGGCCTCCAAAGAGGGAAACAGTAGCCCGGATACTCGACTACCTCCCCTACGGGCACGTATCGGAGGCCATAACAAGCTACCAGAAGCGTCCGCTTGTTCAGGCAGTGGGCGAGGGAAATTTCGTTCTGATGGAGATGACCCCAAAGGAGGGGGTCGTCCCGACGGTCGGGCAGCGCGTGAACCTGACAGCACGCGACGTCATCGAGCGTGTGAACAGGAGGATCAGCTACAGCGATCTCACAAACAGCGCCAAGCTCGAGCTGGGGTATGAGATACAGAAGATAGTGCTAGATAACGAGGAGAGGTTCATCAGGTACTTCAACGAGGCTGGACCGATCACAACAAGAATGCACGGTCTCGAGCTGCTCCCGGGCATAGGGAAGAAGCTGATGTGGGCAATACTAAACGAGCGTAAGAAAGGCCCTTTCAGGAGCTTCAAGGACCTTTCTGAGAGGGTGAAGGGTCTGCACAACCCTGAGAAGCTCATCGCGAAGCGCATTGAGGAGGAGCTCATGGACGACCGGATCAAGTACAGGGTGTTCACAGCTGAGCCGAAGGAACAAAAGCCTGTCGAGGCCCGCAGAAGGCCGTGAAATACAGGCGAGGCATAGACTGCTCACACGGGAGGCGGGATGAAGGCAGGACAGCATTTTCTGGTGGACAGAGGGATCGCGGAGAGGATAGCCGGTTACGCTGAGATCTCACCATCCGACAGGGTGCTGGAGATAGGCCCCGGCAGGGGAAGCCTGACAGAGTTCCTGGCCGCCAGGGCGGGCAGGGTTTACGCAATAGAGGCTGATCCTGATCTTGCCCGCTATGTGGAGGAGAGGTTCCCAAACGTTGAGGTGATCCAGGGCGATGCGCTCCGCGTGGATCTGCCTGAGTACAACAAGGTCGTATCGAACCTTCCTTATCAGATCTCGACAAAGATAACGCTGAGGCTGCTCAGAAGCCCCTTCGATCTCATGGTGCTGATGTACCAGAGGGAGTTTGTGGACAGGATGCTCGCCTCTCCCGGCTCCAGGGACTACGGCAGGCTGAGCGTGAATGTCTCATACTACGCTAATGTCGAGATCCTTGAGACCGTGCCCAGATCAGCATTCCGGCCCATGCCGCATGTCAGCTCATCTGTTGTGAGGCTCCGGCCGCGGGCCGACAGGGAGCCGGTTGACGAATCCATGTTCTCCTCGATAAGCAGGGATCTCTTCACCAAGAGAAGAAAGAAGGTCAAGAACGCGCTGGCGTCAATAGGTATCGCAGAGGATGTGATGCTTGATCTCGATCCCGCGATCCTCGATGCGAGACCTGAGGATCTGGGTGTCGATGAGTTCATCCGGATCGCCAGGGCGGTCTCGGAGCATCAGTCGAGAAGCTCGCTGCGGTAATCCGGGATGTCTGCACTGAGCGCGTTACATGATCGCCCGCAGGGATGCCACGGATAACGATCCGGAGATTTGAGGCAAAATGGGAGGGTGCATTCACGTTTCCCTGCCATGCGGGCGCAATTTTAACACATGGGTTTCTTTCCAGGATGCAGCAATATCACCACAGCGCATAGCCGAAGTATCTTGCTGCGAACAGCACTCCGAGGAGCACAACAAGAATCCCGAAGATCTTTGTGATGTAGCTGCCTGCTGATATGTATCTGTCTGCTATCCTGGCCGCAGCAGACCGCGAGAGCGCTGCCATCGGTATCACAGGCACCCCGTGTCCGAGTCCGAATACAAAGAGCATTACACCCCCACCCAGTGGCGAGACGTCCTGTGAGACGAGCCAGATTATCACTGGAAACACAAGCGATATCGCGCATGGAGCCCAGCCAAGAGAGAAGAATGCTCCGAGGAAGAACGCGCCAAGGGTCGAAGACCGCTCGAATATCTTTAAGGACACGTTGATCACGCGCTCGAGGTAGCTCTTTCCAGATCTCCTGAATCTGAAGATCGAGCCCACAAACTCGCCCAGAGGGGTGATGCTGTTCACCCCAAGAATGATCAGCAGCATGCCAGCAGCGAGATCGAAGAACCTGGAGCTGCGCATGAAGATGCCGAGCTGGGATACGAAGAGACCGATCACAAAAAACACCGCTGCCATGCCGATTGTGAACGACAGCCCTATTGCGAGGCCCTCTCTGTAATCATCTGCACCCTCATCACGCCTCCTTCTCGATACTATGTAGGAGAAGAGAGCTGCAAGAAGAGCCACAGAGCATGGAGAGAGCGATGTCATTATCCCGAGCGCGAACATGCCGAGGGCAGAGGTCCCCGCGCTTGAGGCAGAAAGCCAGCCCGGGCTGTTTTCATCAGCGTTCATCAGATCAGCGTAGAGCTTCTCGGAGCTCTGGATGCCGTCGATCAGCCCCCTCCCTATCTGGTACACGCGATAGACCCTGACCACATCACCATCGGAATTCAATATTATTATCGTCGGGTTCGAGAAGCCCGTGCCAGAGGACCAGTAGTCCCTGTACCGTCCCGCGGCAGGATACGGCTGGAAGTCCTCTGTCCAGGGCCATGTCACATTCACCCCCCACCATGAGAGGGCGAGAGAGCTGCCGTTCGCTGAGTATGGATTCTTCCGTATGTTTATCGTTTTGATATCAGCATCAGGGTGCTCTGCCGCGAGCCTTGCGATCTCAGCGGTCTGTGCGGAGAGGACCTCCTCGCACTCCCTGCATATCGGGCTCTCTATGTTTGTGATGTAGAGAATAGATGGCCCCTCTGTGCTCCCCGATGCAGCCCACGCAACAGATGGAGAGCAGATCAGCAGGACCGCCAAAAAATGAAGGATCGAACGCATCAAGCTCCAGCCCAGCCGTCTCTGTTCTCATCGTACAGAGCGATAGCGTCGTCCAGGTAAGATCTGATCCAGTCCTCCCCGGTGATATCCTCAGAGCTGTGCCATCCAACCCTCACATCGCCATCATCATTCACGAGGGTGACCACCACTGTGAGCGGCACAAGGGCCTTTCCGCCATCCGGATCGTAGACAATGGCATCAGCAGCCCGCACATCAGAATCTCCGGCCAGATCAAAGAGCGTCACATCTCCGGAGTAATCCTGCATCACCTTATCAACCGCCTCCTTCTGTGGTGCACAGTAATCACAGTTCAGATGGACGAAGATCAGAACCGGCCCCTCTTTCAGCGCATTCAGAACCCACGCTGGATGATTCACGGAGCCGCCTGCATTTGTATTATCATCAGGATACGATATCCACCAGTCGTCCTTTCCAGTGCCGACAGAATGCTCTGCCCCCATCGCTGAGAGCGAGAGCATCAGCAGAACCGCCATCAAGCTGTATGGCTTCAACATATGACCCCCAGTGCGGCCTCTCCGCACCAGCACTGCTTTGGCGAGTCCACATAAATCAATTTCGGTTCAACATATATGGATATGAAGCGGACCGCAAAGTATCTATTCCTTCAGATCGAGGAGATGCTGTGGATCGCATGTCACTCCAACGAGATCTGAAAGAGGTTTCTGTCATGAAGCGTCTCACTGCCGTGGTTTCAGTGCTCATGCTGGTCCTGATATGCCTCAGTGTGGGCCCCGCATCCGGTGGAGGCAACCGCACCCTGACCCAGCACTCGTATCTGTTTGTCAACGGCTATATGGACGAGACAAAGATATACGAGACTGACTACGGGTTCAAGGGGCAGAAGCTGGTTGTTGGGACTCGGGGGAGCGGTACTGTCTCAAGAAGGCAGACGATCGACTTCTGGAGCAGCAACACATCTGACGAGAGCGAGATGTACTTCAACGAATGGGGTTACTTCGAGTACCATCCGTACTCAGAGGGACCATCTGAGAGCGATCTGAAGAACGCGCTCTGCGCAAAGAACTACGATATCGGCAGCGTGGTCTCAGAGAGCTACTCCTCCATAAGGGATCTCGTCAAGGACACCACCATATATCAGAGCGAGAATGTCTCGCTCTACCAGATCAACTCATATCTCCACGGCACTGCCAGGATAGGGGCGAGGTTCGTCAACAAAACAGACAGGACAACAAACATGCTCATGGGCGGCCTCTACATAGGCGAGGTCAATATACGTGAGGAGATAGAGGTCGGTGAGAATCCACCGCTGACGCTCCCCTGCGCCTGAGCGAGAATCCAGATGTTTTCAAGAGCATACAGCCTGTGTCCTGGATCAGCATCGCGGACTTTCAGCAACCGGCATTCACCGGCGTTCCTATGTGGAGTATGCTGTTGATCCCAGTGGTGTGAGCACCCGGCTGACAGAGACGGAAGATTAGATGATCGTTGTATACAGCAGGGGCTTTGAGGAACGGTACCCCACAAATCCGGTTGAGAATCCTGACAGGGTCAGGCTCGCAGCTCAGGAACTCTCAGGGTACGAGTTTTTCGAGCCAGCTCCGGCGAGCCGCGAGGAGATCGCTGCGGTACATACCGCGGGGCATATCGAGCGAGTCGCGATGAGAGGCCTCTACGAGGCCGCGGCTCTTGCAGCAGGTGGTGCTGTTGCAACCGCGAGGATTTCCCTGAGAGAGCCGGCCTTCGGGCTGATCCGCCCGCCAGGGCATCATGCATCCTCTGACCATTCATGGGGCATGTGCTTCTTCAACAACATGGCCATAGCTGTGAGGGCCATCAGGCAGCATGTCCATAAGGTTCTGATACTGGACATCGACCTGCATTTCGGCGACGGCACTGTGAGCGTATTTCGATGGGATCCGGATGTGAGCGTCGTCAACATCGGCGCCATGGACGTTAACTTCGATTACCTGAAGCTCGATAGCATCGGATACATCGAGCAGGTGGAGAATGCGCTCGAATCCCATGAGTACGACATCATATGCGTATCAGCTGGATTCGACACGTACCGCCTTGACTGGGGCGGCATGCTCGATATGGATGACTACAGGAAGATCGGTTCCCTCATAAGAGACGCATCTGAGGAGAGGTGCGATGGGCGCAGGTTCGCTCTCCTCGAGGGAGGTTACCATCAGGATCTGAGATACTGCATCAGGAGCTTCGTTTCTGGATTTGATTGATCGAATGCAGAGCCTGCGATCTTGGGGCATTCATTTGAGTATTCCTATTAACCCCCTTTTCACGATTCGCCCATGTCGATAAGTAATTGTATAGATGCTGTTTTATATCAAAAAAGCTGGTTCTTAGGAATTCTCATTTAACCCATCAGAAAAGGCTCAAATATCTTTGGCACAGGTTTTACTGTGAGGACAGCCACATGCATGATCCAGACTATATCGAGAGGCAGCTTCGTGAGCTGATGCTCACAGGCTATGATGAGAGTGTTCGGGCCGAGCTTGAGTCCATTCTTGATGGCATAAACGAAAGGGACTGCCGGATCTCGGAGATGCTCGATGAGCTTCTTGAGGAGGTCGACAGGCTACTGCTGCTGATGGATGAGCTCGGCCTGGATGATGAGTAGGGTGGAGTGAGTTGGAGAGATTGCCGGATGTCCAGGCCTGTCACCCCGCGTACCCGATCACCCTCACAAGGGTTGGGGTGACTGGAGTGAAGAAGCTCGTGAAGGTCGAAAGGAGCGGCGAGAGGCCGATTGTTCTCATATCGAACTTCGAGGTATTTGTGGATCTGCCATCAAGCAGGAAGGGTGCGAACCTATCGAGGAACACCGAGGCCATCGACGAGGTTCTCGAGGAGGAGATCTCGAGGCCGGTTTATGAGATAGAGGAGCTCTGCGGCAAGATCGCTCTCCGTCTCCTCGAGCGGCATGAGTATGCGACGAGGGCTGAGGTGAAGATGAAGAGCGAGTACATAGTGAAGAGACAGACCCCTGCCACGAAGGTGAACTGCCAGGAGGTGGTTGACATCTTCGCGGAGGCGAGGGCCACGACCAGCCCCAATCCACACATCAAAAAGCTCGTCGGCGCTGAGGTCATCGGAACAACAGCATGCCCCTGCGCCCAGGAGATAGTGAGGGAGCAGATGCGCCGGGATCTCCTCAACCTGGGGCTGAATGTGGATGCGATCGAGGGCTTTCTTGAGAGGGTGCCGGTGGCCACGCATAACCAGCGGGGCCGCGGGAGCATATCGATAGAGGTCAGCGACAGAAAATGTGTCTCCATAGATCGCATAATAAGAATCATAGAGGAGTCGATGTCCTCGAAGGTCTACGGCCTGCTGAAGCGCCCTGATGAGGCTCTTGTCGTATCAAGAGCGCACATGAACCCGATGTTTGTGGAGGACTGCGTCAGGGAGATGGCACAGAGGGTCGTCGCAACCTTCGTAGAACTTCCAGATGATGCGGTCGTCACGCTGAAGCAGATAAACGAGGAGAGCATACACAGGCACAATGCATTCGCAGAGAGAGTGGCGAAGATGGGAGAGCTGAGGGCGGAGCTCGCTGCGATGCAGGAAATCCAGACCGGCGGTGGCATCTCGGATACAGCATAATCCGCCCTCCTGCAGGGTATCCAGCAGGTCACATGCGCAAAAGGGAAGAAATCGATAAAGGAGCCTTCATGAGATCATGACAGACAAGATAGGGCTTATAGGGGAGAGGATAAACAGCCTCCTGAAAGAGAGGGGAATCATCGCGAGATGCGAGCTCCTTCACCGGATCTACCAGGCGGTTCGCGAGGCGCGCCTGAGCGATGCTGAGATGGATATTCTGAGGAGAATGGTTGGGGAAAGACCGGCGCCTGGGATATTCTCCAGCATAATGAGCGGGCATCCGGTATTTCAAGACACACCGAAGCTGGACAGCTTCATAGTGATCCACGGAAGGATATTTCACTTCCCGCTATCCGGGAAGTACGACCGGCCGGACTTCGAGAGGGCATACGAGACATTTAAAAGATCAAGGGATGAGCTGCTGGAGCTCGTTCGCTCCAACCTGGAGGACCTGACAGCAGACTTCCTCGGTCGGGCCGGGTACTCGCTATCCCGCAGAGGTTCAGGCAGGCTGTCTTTCATGAAGGGGGAGGATCGGCTGGAGGTTCTCATTTATCCAAGAATCGGCATGCTCGATGTGGAGGAGTGCATCCTCGCCTCCGAGCTTTACGACAGCATGGCCGCAATTGTGCCTCATGAGGAGAGCCTAGAGCCGTTCATGGCGTTCTACCAGGAGCATGCGGGCCTTCTCGATGAGAAGGGAGTGCAGATATGGGTGGCCAATATGGAGGAGGGCTCTGTCGATCCATTCATAGGGTTCACGACAGATCCTGAGATATACATGGGTTTCAAGAACCCAAAGCTCGCATCGATGGTCAGATCAAGGTGGAGGTTCATAAGATGAAACACCCAGACCGCATATTCTCCTACATGGAGCTGGAGAGCGAGGATGAGCTTGTGAAGGCGATGACAGAGCACACATGGCCCCTTTGCTACGGATTCTACCACGACGATCTCCTGTATCTCGGAGATGGTGACAGTGAGGAGGCTCAGGAGTATTCTGTGGTGAGGATCGAGAGGACAGAGGGGCATCATGGCATTGTGGGCACAGAGGTAGGAAGGATCGCATCACGCAACAAGGACGAGGTGCGCAGGATCATTCAGGATGTGAAAGCCGGTGTGCACAGCATGAGCAACCCCGTTAAGGTACAGGTTGAGCCCAAGTGGCATCACAGCTGCCAGCTGTGCAGGCTTGAGGAGGATTGAATCCAGACCATTCGTCAGATCTGGTGCGGGTGTTGCTGACGTGTATATTGTGCGCCATTCAGATCGTGTACGTGCATGACGTGCACACTCCAGCAACGGCGATATACGTCGGCCAATCCAAGCCAAATGATTTAAGATAAATTGGTGGCTTCATGAGAGATAGAATCGTCTTGCTCGTTCTGTGCATAACAATCTGCCAGCTAGCGGGTGTCGTCGGATCGTACTTCACGGATATATCAGTCACCACATGGTATCCGACACTTGTCAAGCCGTCCTACACCCCGCCCGGATGGTTCATAGGCGTGGTCTGGGTGGTGCTCTACACGCTTATGGGCATATCGCTGTTCCTGATACTGGACTCGAAGCCAGCAGCAGAAAGACTGAAAGGCGCCCTTATACCCTTCTGCCTTCAGCTTCTTCTGAACATCATGTGGTCCGGAGCATTCTTCGGCCTGCGGTCACCATTATATGCGCTTGTGGTCATAGCTGCACTCTGGCTATCGATAATAGTAACGATGAGAGCATTCTTCGAGATATCACGAAAGGCTGGCGTTCTTCTTGTACCCTATATCCTGTGGGTGAGCTTTGCAGCATTCCTCAACTACACAATCTGGAGGTTGAACTGAGCATATAGTAACCATTTGCGCGCTTTATCCATATGATAACTTTCCCGTAGAAGCACCGGTCCTCCTGTGCATTCTTGGTGAATGAATAAGTGCGTTCCATGCGTCATCGGTTAAGATCGACATGTGTAGAATTGGACTTAATAGTCTTATCCCGCATCAGTACTGCTATCAGGACTCAAGTCCACAGGTGGTCGATTTGAATCAGACTCTCCAATCTGGCGTGATCACAATTTGTCAAATTTCATGGTCAATATATTTACAGAAAATCCTTAACCGATGACCAATGAAGTGCGTTCAGCAACCAAATTGCGCGATCCATATGTTGCAAACACATGAGAGCGACCATTTGTGGATCCTCACATACTCCTGATGGACAGACTGCCAGCCATACCGGATTATAGTCCTTTGCATCACTTCATGTAAATCTGTTTAAAAGCTACTGGATATGTCGTACTTCATAGATGATTTTATGTGACATGCGATATCATATCAACTTATGCGGAATACTAATGGGCACGCTGTTTCTAGCGGCCTCTGGAGCATCCAGATCACAAACACTCCGGCATCATGGCATGTGAACGAGAACTACATGCATTTCAGCAACAAACATTTCTCTGATTTTTATATAGATGCGGCGGCTTGATTGGTCAGAGGACGATTCACGCAAAAGCTAAATATCCTCCCCGCAGAGAGTGCCTGGATGTTTGCGAACTGGGAAGAGCACGGGCTCATCGAGGACGGCCTGAGGTCGCTGGTGCATGAGTCCCGCGGGCTGCACGTTGGCGAGGTGATCGAGTACGTGCTCATGTCTCCTGGCAAGAGGGTTCGCCCCCTGATACTTCTTTTCTCATCAGAGGCATTCGGATGCGATCCACGAGATGCGCTCGATGCTGCGCTGGCGGTGGAGCTCGCACACGCGGCATCCCTGATACATGACGACATCCTCGACTGCGGGGTGGAGAGGCGTGGAGCCCCAAGCGCGCTCAGGAAATTCGGCATGGAGGCCTCGCTGCTCTGTGGTGACTATCTGATATCGATGTCGATAGGACTGATCTCCTCGTACGGCGAGCCCGCAATCAGGCTCTTCTCAAAGGCGTGCATGGATATGGCAGAGGGAGAGATCATAGATCTATCGAGGATAGCATCTCCGCATGAGTACTACCAGTGCATAACAAAGAAAACAGCATCCCTTTTCGCGGCATCTGCCAGGCTCGGTTGCATGATTGCAGGCGCGGATCGTGAGGACCAGATCCTGTACGAGAGGTACGGCCTCGAGCTCGGGCTTGCCTACCAGATAGTGGATGATCTCGAGGAACTCATCGGTATCGATCAGGGAAAGAGGTCCACGAAGAAGTCGATGACCCTGCCCAGGATCCACGGCCTGCGCTCCGGACCAGAGGAGACCCTGAGGATGTGTGTTGATGCGGTGAGAGAGCATACAGGCAATGCCAGAGCATCACTGCGCAGCGCAGGTGGCGATCCGGAGATGAAGGAGCGGCTTCTCACGATACTGGAGAGCATGACAGAGAGCATGGTGAAGAGATGCAGCTTACCGAATCCCCTCTTCTGAAATTAACCGTAGATCTGGATGATGGCATCAGGCTCAATGCGACTGGTGCTCTCGCCCCAGTTGCGAAGCCGGTCGTTAAAAAGATCAACAGGATATTCGAGAACGAGAAGCCGATCAGCTCCGGTGACAGGCTGATCTTCTCCACATGGATCCCGCCAGTGCCCAGCAGAGCATTCGACAGGATGATATCCGCTCAGCTGATACATCTCATGCACAGAAGGGTCCCGGATCAGCTCTCAATCTCGGTCTTCCGTGGCTGCCCTAACAGCTGCATCCACTGCTCAGCCCCCTCGCGAAGCGGGGATGTTCTGGAGGGGGATGTTGTTAAAAGGGTCATCTCCGAGTCCCTGGATCTCGGAACGTATCTCGTCACCTTCGACGGCGGAGAGCCGATGCTGAGGCAGGATCTGCCGGAGCTGGTCGCAGGCGTCGACGACAGGGCGATTGCAACCTGCTTCACCAGCGGATATGCTCTGAGTGAGGGTCTTGCGATGGAGCTCAAGAGAAGCGGCCTTTACGCTGTCAGGGTGAGCATAGACAGCCCCGTGGAGGAGCAGCACGATCGTTTCCGGGGAAGAAAAGGGGCGTTCAGAGATGCCATCTCCGGAGTCCAGAACGCTCTGAGCGCCGGACTTCTGGTGGATCTCTTCATGGTGGTCTCACCATACAATATAGACCAGCTCGAGGACGCATACTCCCTGGCATGTGATCTCGGAGCAAACGAACTCTCGCTGTACGAGATAGTGGCAGTGGGGCGGTGGAGGGATCACGCTGACGAGGTCCTCTCCTCCAGCGATATCGACCGTCTGGCCGAGTTTCACATGAGGAAGAACATGAGTCCAGAGGGGCCGAGGGTGACAGCCCTGCCGTACCTTTTATCCCCGGAGATGTTCGGATGCTTCGCGGGAAGGCGATGGATGCATGTTGATCCATCCGGCGATGTCATGCCATGCGCATACATGCCGATCAGCTTCGGCAATGTCATAGATAGCTCTCTTAAGAAGATCTGGAGTAGGATGAGCAGATACAGCTGGTTCAGACATCGCTGCTCATGCCAGATGAAGGATGGTACTTTCAGAAGTTTTCACTTTGAAAAGGAGGATCTGAAATGAGGTTTTGTTATGCTGTTATTCTGATCATCGCCCTCATGGCGATGGATGCTGGTGCGCAGAGGTACGAATCGACACCAACGCAGTATAATGATTCACTGGGCGAGGGGCTCGGATGGATGAACATAGTGAGCCCAGAGCATACGGCTGAGTACCTGGCGAAGACTGGCGGCGCCACCGGCAGCGCAACAGCGTACACAAGCATCGATCTCAGGGGGAACTGGTCGTTCGAGCTCAGGACTCTGGATGAGAAGATGGTCGGCACTGTCAACCTGAACCTTGCCCAGATCGGCACTGTGGTCTTCGGTGCTGGCACTGTCAGGGGCTCGAATGCGATCGCCACTGCAAATGGCGCGATTGTTGATAACATGCTCACTCTGAACATCGTGACGTATCCAAACGTGGAGTTCTACAGCGCAAGGTTTAACCAGATCGGAGGCGGAGGCAGGTCTGCTGCAGGATACTTCGACGCTTACTCGCCCGCAGGATCCATGCCGTCGGGGAAGATACAGGGCAAGAAGGACGTGCCCAGGACGCTGAGCTGATCCCCTGACGTTTCTTTTTCTTTTCTGCTAACCCCCTGATTCGGCGGATCGATAACCTCACAGAAAAGAGGCAACGCTCTTATCCATCTGATAACTTGCCCAAGAGGCGCCAGTTATGCTATGCCTCGTTTCGACTTATCTTCGACGCAGTCGATGGCATGGCAAGCGAATGAGAGCATTCAGCAACTGGTCCGCATATCTTTCAAGTTGCTGAATACAAAGGAGCGAAAGGCAAAGTCGATTGCATCTGGATGAGGTTGCCAGGGCTCGCTTCTCCGATGATTCCGCCACATGGGCCTTCTTTTCATGTGCAATCCCATGCGCCGGGGACACCATATAGCTTCTGTAATTCTCGCATGCATACCCTCAGATGCGCTCTATAGAACTCTTCAGCGCTACCACGAGCTCCGCGCGTATCCTGCTGTTCCTGTCGCCGCCGCAGACAGCCCCCCTCACCCCGAGTATGTCAGGGGATATGGATCTGATCGCCCCGAGCTCTTTCATCCCGAGGCTTCCGGCCAGAGCAGCCTCGAGCCCCAGATCGTGGGCTGATTCGACAAACCGCTTCAGCTCATCCACAGTCATGAACTCCAGCGTGGATCTCCCATCCTTTACGGCGGTATCAACCATGACAACATCAGCTCCGCATTCAGCAGCCACCTCCGGAAGAGCCAGCGGAGGCAGCGAGCCCGCCCTCCTGAAATCTGAGTACGCTGCTGCGACGATCTTCCTTCGCGAATCGAAATCCCTTACGGACCTCACGATCGGCCTCAGAAGCTCGATCGCCTCCTCAGGCTCCCTCACGCCCAGCAGGCCTGCCTTGATGTAATCGGCGCCTGATACTGCCGCGCCCAGAGCGGCTAGGCTCGCGGTTCCCGGCTTGAACGGGAGATCCCCTATTGTGGCGCTGACAGGCGCCCTCCCTGCGACCAGCTCCACCACAGACCTGATCGCCCAAGGAAAGTTCGCCCCGAGTGAGCCCTCCCTTGGATTCTTGACATCGATTATGTCTGCGCCGCCTTCCAGGGCAGCCATCGCCTCTTCCAGATTGATTGGACTTACCAACAGCCTCATATTCATCAGTTCCCGAGAGGATAAGGATGCGTTGGATCTTCGTGATGGACATATTTAACGGTGAGGTGGTCCATGCGGTACGCGGGGAGAGGTCTCTATATCAGCCCATAAATACATTCAGCAGGGTGGTATCGACATCGGATCCAGTTGAGATCTTGGACGCCATCGCCCCGAAGGAGGTTTACATCGCGGATCTGAACAGGCTCTCCGGCAGCGGAGATAATCTCAATATAATCGAGAGCATATCTTCGAGATCCGCCACCATGGCAGACATCGGCATCTCCAGCATCTCCGAACTTGATCTGCTTCCAGAATCTGCAGCACCTGTACTGGGGACTGAGACCGCATCGCTGGATCTGATCTCAGATGCATCAGATCTCCGCGAGATAGTTGTGAGTGTGGACATGAAGCACAGAAGGGTCATATCGCAGAGCGGTGATCTGGATCCACTGGAGCTCATAAAGGAGATCAACGATCTCGACGTTCTTGGCATCATAATTCTTGAGCTGGACAGGGTCGGGACCTCAGCGGGTACAGACATCGAGTTCCTGAGCCGCGCCGTATCCTCGAGCGATCATCCTGTTCTGGCTGGCGGAGGTATCCGGGACCTGAGCGATATTCATGCTCTCGAAGAGATCGGCGTTCAGGGGGTGCTCGTTGCGACCGCTGTGCACTCCGGGGCGATACCCATCGAGATGATGCGCCGGTGATCTCCACGGTACGGCTGGAACACGATGCTCCTCCCACCCGCCTCCTCTGCCGGCCCATCCTTCCTCCCACCTGCGAGCTGGTTGTTTGCAGGTGGTTTGTACAAAACGCTCTTATCATCTGATAATTGCCCGAAGAGGCAGAAGTCATGCTGTGCGCTCGTTTCGACTTATCTTCGACGCAGTCGATGGCAAGGTGATGAGTGCATTCAGCAACCTCCCTTATGACCTCCAGATTGCTGAATAAAGAGCGGTACAAAAGATGATTCCTAAAATCCGGCCTTTTGGTATAAAGCTTCTCTGATAAACGCATGCAGCAGCATTCAGAGATCCCGAACAGGAGGTTAACAGGAATTCTCAAAAATATGACAGGAGCATCCACATGGGCGAGCCTTGGTCATGAGTGCCTTCTGCCGCACAGATCCGTCTACCAGCGCATCCTTTCCTGCCCTGCCAAAACGGGCAGAGGCTCCTCATGTGAACCTCAGCTTCCTGACCTTCATCGTCGATAGGTCGACGTGCGGCACTATCCCTGGAGTGGGCTGTATGTTCATCTTCTTCTGGAACTCTGTCTGTCCCTGCCACGTGCCACTGTTGATCACCGTCACACCCTTGTACCTCGTTATTCCCACAACATGCACGTGCCCGCAGTGGAGTATCGCAGGCGGCCTGTCTATCACGTAATGGTCCTCGACCTCTGGAGCGACAGAGACCCTGTTTCCGTATATCGGGCAGAGATGCCTCCGCCGGAGCATCTCAACCATCGCGAGCTCGGGCTCTCTGTATGAGAGACCCGGAACCTTGAGCACGAAGTCGTCAATCGATCTCCCATGGTAGATCAGCACCGTCCGGGAGGAGATCGTTATCCAGGATGGGTTCCCGACGAACATCACGTTGCCGGAAAAAAGCGACTGTATCTCCTTCGGCAGCGCTGGCTGCGGCTCGGCCTGCCTCACGATATCGTGGTTCCCGGGGGATATCACGATCTTTATCCCGGAGGGGATCTCTGAGATCAGATCCGCGGCCAGCTGGTACTGCTCGTAGATGTCCTTTATCTCGAGCTCATCCTCCTGCCCCGGGTATACCCCAATCCCATCGACGATGTCTCCGGCGATCACGATACAGCCAACATTCGAGCTCAGCCCGGTCGGATCCTCCCCGGATATCCAGGAGACGAAGCGATTCCAGGTCTCCCTCAGAAACTTCCTGCTCCCCACATGGAGGTCTGATAGAAAGAGAGCTCCGCCGGATGCTGCTGACAGTGGCTGGGGCTGAGCCTGGAGATCAGGCCAGACGATCGACTTCGCGAATATCCTTCCTTTTCCATCTGATGTTCCGGTGATGCCCACGACCTCGTCCGTGACGAGAAGCATTGAGTCCTCGTATGCAGGTGATTCCCTGGCGAAGAGCACTGTCACCATGCCTGTGGGATCCTCGAGCTCCACGACTCTGGCTCGAGAGGTGCTTCTTATGTCCATTATCATGCCGATAACAGAGACCTCGCGCCCCGCGGTCTGCGTGCCCAGGCTTTCGATGGGGCGGGAACTCATACGCTTGCTCAGAAGATCGTGGATCTTCGCGTATCTATCCCGGAAGTACTTCACAAAGTCGGAGTAGTTCCCCAGACAGGTCGATCTTCCTGTGATCTCCCTCAGCACCTCGACCTCGACGCCGGGGCCCCTCTGCGCGGGCGCACAGCTCGACGCTGAAGATTCCTCAACCTTTTCTGATTTTGCATTCCCAGCTGCCTTGCCGCTCGCCTCATCCAGGAGTGAGAGCACATGCTCAGCGCTGACCACTACGGTGCTGGCGTCTAGACTGCCTATCAGATGGTCGATAGATCCTGTGTCTTTTTTCAAGAGTATCTCGAGGGCCTCAGGTGTGAGCTGGTATCCCCTCTCAGCGAACATCTGGACGATCTCAAGCATCGAAAGCCGTATAACACCCTCCACCAGATAAATCTCCCGATGAAGCTATCGAATACGCTGGCAGGTCTTCCGTCCTTTGTCCGGGACATCATATTTGTTGTCGTCGTGGTCGGCGGCGTCTCCCTGGTCTCCCAGGCGCTCCTCGGCCTCTGGACCCCGATGGTCGCAGTGGAGTCCGGAAGCATGGTTCCGAACATGAACATCGGGGATATCATCATCGTGCAGGGCATATCCAGAACTGATGTGATCACATGGGAGGAGGGTGAGGCGAAGGGGTACAGATCGTTCAACAATCCGGGGGATGTCATACTCTATCGCCCGTATGGCAAGAAGAAGCTGGGGGTGCTGGATATCATTCCTGGCATCCTGGGTATCGGGAGCGGTGGCGATAAGGCCACGCCCATAATACACAGGGCGATGAGGTGGGTGGAGAAGGGCGAGCCCATGTGGGAGGGCGGTCCACCAGCGCCATTCGCGGGGTACATAACGAAGGGCGATCACAACGAGGTCATCGACCAGATGGCAGGAAGGATACTGGGGGTGCCGAACTACTCATACATCAGAGAGCACCCAGAGCGGTTCAGGGAGACGGCTGATGGAATCCTCGTGGACAGGGAGACTGGCCTCGTCATTTACAGCCAGGGCAACACATCGTATGTGACAGATGGGATAAGCTATCTGACACCTGTGCGGAAGGAGTGGGTTATAGGCGTCGCGAGATACAGGATACCGTATGTGGGCTATATCAGACTAATACCTGAGATGATCGTGGACTGGATCCGAGGCGTCATCTGAGCTTTCTCGCGATGACTGCGATGTGATCCCTGTGGTGTCGCAGGTCCACCCTTCTCAGGACCTCCACACCCCTGAGGCGCTTTACCTCCTCATCGAATATATCAGCGGCCCTCGCAGTTGAGTCGATGGACATCGCCTTTATCATGACCACCATGAGCCCGTCTGGCTTCAGGTATATCGCTGCGTTTCTCGATGCGATCTCTGCCTGGTTCCGCTGCGCCACATCCTGGTATATGAGATCCACGGGCTCGACCATCCTGCGGTAAGTCTCAGGGCGCGCTGCATCACCGAGTACAGGTATTATGTTCCCCCGCCTCTCCGCCAGAAGCAGCAGATCCCTCATCGCCCTCGGAGATATCTCGACCGCGTAGATCAGTCCATCTGTGAGAATATCGCTGAGGTAGCTGACTGTGGCGCCGTTCGCAGCGCCGAGATACAGCACCTTTCCGGATGGCACCACCCCCTCCAGGCATGGATGCCTCAAAAGAAGGGAGGCCAGCTTCGATCTCCGCGGATCCCAGACTCTAAGGCCGTCAACGATATGCTCGCCGTAGAGGGACTCCGGAGATGGCGAGCGGGTTGCCAGTCGATCCTTCCTGAGAATGTAAAGGCCGGGGAGTATCTCCCTCATAGCTCCGCGCCCACAGAGGTTGTGGTGAGCTTCACATGCTTGACGCCCTTCAGCGCCATCATCCTCTCCGCCGCCCTTCTCACATCCTTCCCCTCGCCACGGAGGATCACCACCTCAAGGCAGTTGTCCTTGTCCAGGTGGACGTGGAGTGTTGAGTTTATGATGTTTCCAAACTCATGCTGTATATCCGTCAGGTTGTCCACCAGGCCGCGCTGATGGTGGGAGTAGACTATGGTTATCACGCCCACCCTCTCGCCCTCGACATCGCTCATCCACTCATAGTGAATAATGTAGTTCCTTATCGCGTCCCTGATCCCCTCTGACCTCGAGGAGTATCCCCTCTGGGTGATTATCTCATCGAAGCGGCTCAGCAGCTTCTCCGGAAGAGAGACACCAATTCTCATGAGTTCCTGTTCCATTAAACCACCACCATTTATTTCGGTCAGATATAGTAATAAAGCTATTGGAGTAAAATCTTACTATTTTTGATTTAAGCTTTTTTCAGTAAGTGTCACTCTGGCGCAGTGACGCAAACTTCAGGTGATGCACAAACCCTGCCCTTCCGTCCACAATTCAGTGCTGGATCGTATATTCACATCTGCTGACTCATGCTCCCTGGAGGATGTCGACTGAGCACCTCCTTCGGCTGTTCATGCTCAAAACCCCATGGCAGGAGGTTTTTTCATCCGATGAATCCAGAGATGTGATCATGATGCCGGCATTTATAATCGCAGGGACACACAGCGGGGTTGGTAAAACAACTGTCACGCTGGGCCTGATGGCCGCTCTGAGGAGAAGAGGACTGATCGTGCAGCCCTTCAAGGTCGGGCCTGATTTCATAGACCCGACGCATCACACGGCGATATGCGGCCGGCACTCCCGCAACCTGGATACCTTCATGATGGGCACAGATGGCGTGAGGCGATCGTTCCTCTCTGCGATACGAGGTGCGGATGTGGCGGTGGTCGAGGGGGTCATGGGGCTCCACGATGGGATCGGTGGTACCGACGAAGCCAGCACTGCACATGTGGCAAAGGTTCTCGGCATACCAGCAGTGCTTGTGGTGAACGTCCATGGCATGTCCAGATCTGCAGCTGCCCTGATACACGGCTTCCGTTCCTTTGATCCTGCTGTGAATATCGCCGGGGTCATACTGAACCAGGTCGGCAGCGAGCGCCATCTGAAAGCGCTCAGAGAATCCATAAATTTCAGGATATTCGGAGCGCTTCCAAGGAGGAAGAGCATATCGCTTCCTAGCAGGCACCTCGGTCTGGCAATGGGTTTCGAGATCGATCATGATGTGAATGCGCTTGCAGATCTCGTTGAGGAGAACGTCCTACTGGATGAGCTGCTCGATGCATGCACGCTCCCGATCGCTGTGCCGGAGCCGGAGATCGGAGAGAGAGAAGAAAGCGGTGTGCGCATCGCGATCGCCCTCGATGAGGCCTTCTGCTTCTACTACCAGGACAACATCGACCGGCTGAGGTACGCCGGGGCAGAAATAATACCGTTCAGCCCCATTCGGGACGCACTTCCTGATGCTGATGGCATCTACATAGGCGGAGGGTATCCCGAGCTCCATGCGGCGTCGCTCGAGTCCGGGAGGTGCATCCAGCAGATCAGAGCGGCTGCATCTGATGGCATGCCGATCTACGGAGAGTGTGGAGGGCTCATGTATCTCGGAGAGCATCTCGTTCTTGATGAGAGGAGCTACAGAATGGCCGGGGTCCTGCCAGCCTCGACGGTGATGACCGGACGCCTCCAAGCCCTGGGCTATGTTGAGGCGGACGTCGTCAGATATAATCCGGTGGCTCCAGAGGGCAGCGTGATAAGGGGGCACGAGTTCCATTATTCGAGAATGGAGTGCGACAGGGATGCAAAGCTCGCATACAGGCTCAGGCGCGGCCAGGGAATTGCAAACGGCATGGACGGCCTGGTAGAGAACATGACCCTCGGCGGATACCTTCACGCGCACTTCGCCTCATTCCCTGTGGAGAGGTTCATGGAGAGCTGCAAGGCTTACAGGAGAAGATGAGAGAGGATGAGAATCAAGGGGCAGCACGCCCGTGCTGCCCATTTGAAGCATGGGGTCAGAGCAACGCGAGAGGAGAGCTGGATACCTGTGTCGCTTCTGTCTGTTGCCTGCAATCCGATTGTGATCACACGCCCATCGGCGTGGATCCGGATATCTCCCCTGCCAGGGGCCTTGACATCATCTCCCCAGCCTCATCAATGCCAGAGGTGTTCGCGAGGACCCACATGAGCTTGACCAGCGCCACCTCAGGGAGCATGTCCTCCGCCTCAATTGCGCCTGCAGCCAGCATGTCCCTGCCTGTGTCGTAGACCCTGTCGCATATCCTCCCCCTGAGGCACTGGGACGCAACAACCACGGGTATGCCATTTTCTGTGGCTTTTTTGATTGAGGGTATCCAGTCCGATGCGACATGCCCCAGCCCTGTGCCCTCGATGACGATACCCCTATATCCTGACTCTATGAGGTGATCAAACATCCCCGGATCAGCGCCTGGGAAGTACTTTATCAGGGCGCATCTGGGCTCGAGCCTGTCGAGCACCTGGAGTTCACACTCACCACGCTTTCTGTAATCTGAGAATGTCTCTATCCTTCTTGTTGAGTAATCGACCCTGCCGATCGGCGGGTGGTTGACTGACTGGAATGCATCCCTCCTGGAGGTGTGCATCTTCCGGACCCTGGTGCCCCTGTGGATTAAACAGTAATCATCGCTGGTGCTCCCGTGCATGACGACGCAGACCTCTGCGATATCGCTCACCGCGACAGTTGAGGCGCAGATCGCGTTCATCGCCGCATCGCTGCTTGGCCTGTCCGAGCTCCTCTGCGAGCCGACAAGCACCACAGGCACAGGCGTTCTGAGCATGAATGATAGTGCAGCTGCGGTGTACGTCATGGTATCCGTGCCATGTGTTATCACAACTCCAGCCGCGCCGTTCCTTATCTCCTCGGCGACGGCCCTTGCGAGCGCGATCCAGTACTCCGCGCGCATGTTCTCGCTGAGTATCGTGTAGAGAACCCTTGCACGGTACCGTGCGATCTCCCCAAGCTCCGGTATTGCGGAGATTATCTCCTCAGCAGAGAACTGGCTCGTCACAGCTCCGGTCCTGTAATCGACCTTGCTGGCTATTGTGCCGCCCGTTGAAATAATCGAGACCAGGGGCAGATCCCCGCGCATCCGTATCTGCTCAGGCAGCTTCTCCTGCTTCTGCGCCTTTTCGAGAACCTCCATCCTGTCAGGAATGAGCCCGATGTTGTAGCCGTTGCTGAGCTTTATGACGACATGATCGCTGCGCGAGGGCATCAGTATCCCCTCGTATCTCATATCTCCCTTTATCACAGCCACTCTGTCTCCCAGCTCCATGGACGCACCTCAGAGCGTTTTTGCAAAATCAAGTGCTTCTCTCAGATCGAGCATGCCGGTGTATATTGCGGTTCCTATAACAGCGCCCGCCGCGCCCGCACCTCGCAGAAGTTTCAGGTCCTGGATAGAGCTGACACCCCCTGCTGCTATGACCGGTATGCTCACGGCCTCGACCATCTCCCTTGTAGGTTCAGGATCCACACCGCGCTGCTGACCCTCTGTATCTATGTTCGTGAAGAGTATCGAGCCCGCCCCGAATCTCTCGAAGACTGTGCCGAGCTCAACCGCACTGAACTCAAGTGTTTTCTGCCAGCCCTCTGATGTGACATGACCATTCCTCACATCCAGCGCCACCATGATTCGATCCGGGCCGTACTCATCCGAGAGACGCATAACGACTGGAGGATCCCTGAGCGCCATCGTGCCCAGTATGACGCGATCCACACCTGTGTCCAGGACCTCTGCAACATCTGAGCGGCTTCGTATCCCACCGCCGACCTGCACAAAAACATCGAGCTCTTTTACAATTCTTTTGAGTACAGGCGCGTTCTGCCTGACGCCCTCTATCGCGCCGTCAAGATCTATGATGTGCAGGTGATCCGCGCCCATCTCCACCCATCTGACCGCCTGACCCAGAGGATCGTCCAGCGAGACGACCTCGCTGCCAGGCACGCCCTGGACGAGCTGGACACATCTTCCGCCGCGCAGGTCCACCGCGGGAAATATGTCAAACGTCATGATAATACCCGGATGAAAGCTGCAGTGATATAACACTTGGCATGAGAGTCGTGCAGCGCAGCAGATGCTGCGTGCGCACTGCCTGATAGCAGCGCATGTGATATCTGGAGACGCCGGTTCCTGATACTGCAGCTACAGAACTCCACCACCCAACCAGCTGAGAAAGCAGATACTGCGCATTGGCCGGAGTCGATAGATAAAACATTTAGGCCAGATCACCTTCAGGAGATGGGTGAAAGATTGGAGAAGAGCATTGTAAAGGATCCAGGGCTTGCGGATGCCGGTGAGAGAAGGATCGAGTGGGCGAGAAGGCACATGCCGGTGCTCCAGCTCATAAAGGAGGAGTTCGAGCGGGAGAGGCCCCTTGAGGGCATAAGGATAGTCGCATGTCTACATGTGACAGTGGAGACCGCCAACCTGATAGAGACGCTGCGCTCAGGTGGCGCCGAGATCGCTCTCACAGGATCGAACCCGCTGAGCACCCAGGATGATGTTGCAGCTGCTCTCGCAGCCCGCGGCATACACGTTTACGCATTCCGCGGCGAGAACGAGAGTGAGTACTATGAGTGCATAGAGCGCGCCCTTGAGCTCCGCCCCAATGTGACGCTTGATGATGGTGCAGACACCATAGCGGTGGTGCACAAAAGCCACCGCGAGCTTCTTCCCGATATCCTTGGAGGGTGTGAGGAGACCACAACAGGGGTGATGAGGCTCAGAGCAATGGCCGATGACGGTGCTCTGGCCTATCCTGTGATAGCTGTGAACGACGCAGAGACGAAGATGATGTTCGACAACAGATACGGCACGGGGCAGTCAACGGTGCACGGGATAATGAACGCGACGAACTTTCTCTTCGCTGGAAAGACTGTGGTCGTCGCAGGCTACGGCTGGTGCGGAAGGGGGTTTGCGATGCGTGCTAAGGGCATGGGAGCGAACGTGATCGTTGTGGAGACCGAGCCGAGAAAAGCGCTCGAGGCTGCAATGGACGGATACAGGGTGATGTCGATGCGATCCGCCGCGCCGCTGGGGGATCTCTTCGTGACGCTCACAGGCGACATAAATGTGATAAGAAGGGAGCACTTCGAGCTCATGAAAGATCAGGCAATACTGGCAAACAGCGGGCACTTCAATGTTGAGATAGATATCCCTGGACTGGAGAGCATGGCAGTCTCCACTGAGGAGATCCAGCACAATGTAAAGGAGTATGTGATGAGCGATGGGCGCAGGATATACCTGCTGGCCGAGGGCAGGCTGATCAACCTGGCCGCTGCATATGGGCATCCTCCGGAGGTCATGGACATGTCGTTCGCAAATCAGGCACTCTCGGTGAGATACATCGTCGAGAACGGCAGGAGGCTTGATAGAAAGGTCTATCCCGTCCCGGTCGATATAGACAGGAGGGTGGCAGAGCTCAAGCTGAAGGCGATGGGGATAGAGATCGAGAGGCTGACTCCAGAGCAGGACAGGTACCTGCACAGCTGGCAGATGGGGACGTGAACATGGACATAAGCAGGGATAGCATTGAGAGATACCTGAAGAGCATATTCGGGGATGGTGCCAGGCTCACATCCATAAGAAAGATGGGTGAGACCATCCCGACCACAGGGGACGTGAAGGGCTTTGGTTACGGCAGCCCGCTGCTGATCGAGTATTTTCTCGATGGCAGGAAGGAGTATCTTGTTCTCTCGACCATGCGGGTGCAGCACGGCTTTGGGCACGATCATTTCTCAGACAGGGCACAGGTAATGCTCTGGCAGCATTCTGCATTCAACAAGCTACCAAAGCATGTGAGATCGATAGATGTCGGGTACTTCACACCCTCCGGGGATATAAGATCCTGCGGCGATGCACAGGAGTTCTTCCTTGTGATGGAGAGGATCGAGGGGAGGGAGTACTTCTTCGATCTCGAGCGGGTCAAGGAGAGCGGGGCTACAGAGCTTGACAGAGCGAGAGCTGCTGCGCTCGCGGAGTATCTTGCTGAGATACACAGCGTGAAGCACAGCTGCCCGCCGCTCTACAGGCGCAGGATCAGGGACACGATCGGCCATGGAGAGGGTATCATGGGCATTCTTGATGATTATCCGGATGCGCCTGAGTTCCTCGAGCGCGGCGAGCTCTGCGAGATCGAGAAGCGGTGTGTGGAGTGGCGATGGAAGCTGAGGTCAATGACCCACAGGCTCTGCCAGGTCCACGGCGATTTCCATCCGTGGAATGTGATGTTCAGGGAGGGCAGCGATTTCTCTGTGCTTGACAGGAGCAGGGGTGAGTGGGGCGAGGCCGCGGACGACCTGAGCGCGATGTCGATGAACTACATATTTTACTCGGTTCAGAAGGAGATGCGTCTGGCAGGTGGTCTCATGGATCTGTTCGAGATCTTCTTCGAGAGGTACCTGGAGAGAACCGGAGATGAGGAGGTTCTCGATGTCATAGCGCCGTTCTTCGCGTTCAGAGCTGTTGTCGTGGCCAGCCCCACCTGGTACCCGCTGCTCTCCTATAATGTCAGAAGAGCTCTCTTCAACTTCCTGGAGAACGTTCTGGATGACGAATCGTTCGATTACAGGAATGTGAACAAATATCTGACATAGATGTCAAAGCTCTACGCATTCGAGCTCTCCGGAGAGCATCCGACGGTGCCGAGGAGCGAGGCGCTTTCGCTCCTCAGAATCCATGCTGCATCCTTCAGAGAGGTGGCCGGAACAGAGCGCTGTCTGCTTGTGGATGCTGATGGTCTCGATCACAGAATCCTGGAGCGCAGGCTTGCGATGACCCACAGGATCCTTGAGGTCCTCAAGGTATGCGATGCGAGTCCTGAGGGCATCGAGCATGCGCTCCGCTCGCTTGATCTCCCAAGGCTGAGCTACAGAGTCAGGGCCAGCCGTCTCGGAGAGGGGGTCAAGAGCCACGATCTCGAGCGCATGGCTGGAAGGGTGCTCCACGCAATGGGCTACAGAGCAGATCTCGAGAATCCGGAGATGGATATTCGCGCGATCGTATCCCGCAACAAGGTTGTGTTCGGATACGAGATCGCAAGGCCTGACAGGGGTGGATTTGAGAGGCGCAGACCCCATCTTAAGCCGTTCTTCTATCCTGGAGTTCTGATGCCGAGAATGGCGAGGGCTCTTGTCAACATAGCAATGGTCAGACCTGGAGAGCTGCTGCTGGATCCGTTCTCCGGAACCGCCGGGATTCTGGTCGAGGCCTGCCTCGTGGGCATCAGGGGCGCGGGCGTGGATGTGCAGGAGAAACTGAACAGGGGTGCCAGGGCAAACCTGGATGGGCTGGAGGCGGATCTGATACTCGGAGATGCGAGGTCTCTACCATTTAAAAATTCCTCAGTTGATGCCGTGGTCACCGATACGCCATATGGAAGATCCGCGGTGATAAAAGCGAGATCAAAAGATGAGATGCTCTCGAGGAGCTTCGAGGAGATGCACAGGGTTCTCAAAGCTGGAAGGCGTGCCGTGGTCGTCACAGACAGCCCTGCGGAGGATCTGCTGAGATCCAGTGGGTTTCGAATAGTTGAGCGCCACAGCGACAGGGTCCACCGGAGCCTGACGAGATACATACATGTGTGCGAGAAGCCCGCGGACTTTTGAAATGCGGGCTACATATTAATACATTGATTCCAAACCCTGTCTAGATATTCTAAGGGGTTAGGCATGACAGTATGCGACGACTTCGATCTTGCAGAGGATCTGCTCAAGAGCTTTACCAGATCTGCGATACGAACCAAGGTCCTCCTCTCGCTCAGGGATGGTGAGCTGACCGCGGGGGATCTCGAGAGATCGCTGGGATCCAGGGCATCGACGATACTGCATGCGATCAAGGAGATGATCGAGGGCGGTATAGTTGTAAGGACCCACCGGGGATACAGGCTCACAAACCTGGGTCGCATTCAGGCTTTGATGCTGAGCAGGCTTCTGAGCGCGATGGTCGTGCTCGAGAACTACAAGGATTTCTGGATGACACATGACATCAGCGCAATTCCCGATGATCTTCTTGTGGACATAGGCCTTCTGAGGGATGGTGAAATAGTCAGCGGAGATCCGGCTGCGATACTCAGGACGCAGCAGATATTTGTCTCACAGCTCATCTCTTCGAGGAGCATATATGGCGTATCGCCCATCATAATCCCGGAGTATCCGACGGCGATAGACACTGCCGTGAAGAACGGGGCGCACGTGGAGCTTGTTCTCACAGCTCCTATCGTGGAGATCGTCGCGAGAGATTACAGGGATATACTTGAGAATCTTCTCAAAAAAGAGAACTTCGAGCTGTACAGGCTGGATGCTGATGTCAGAGCTGCATTTACAGTCATCGACTCATCGCTCTCCCTCGGCCTCTTCCGGCTCAATGGTGGCTATGATATCGGCCAAGACCTGATATGCACGGGGCCGGGGGCCAGAGAATGGGGGATAAGGCTCTTCATGCACCACAAGAAAATGGCGGAAAGGGTCACATCGATATAGAACAGCATGCAGAGAGATTTTGTGGGGAGATCGCTCTTATCCATCTGATGACTTGAAGAGGCATCAGTCATGCGCTCGTTTCGACTTATCTTCGACTGCGTCGAAGGCCTGGCGCGCGAATGAGTGCATTCAGCAACGGGCCTGCATGCACTTCAAGTTGCTGAATACATAAGAGAGATGTGCGCGATGGGCTCAGCCAGTTGATTTGGCGCATCGGCAGGGGAATAACGGAAAAAGTCCTTCACAGACCACCGAAAACCCGGAACAATAAGGAGATTGGCTCATCCCGGTAATCCGGGCGGACCAGCAGTCTCACAGAAAGATGTGGTGTCGGTTGACGCTGGTTCGAGTGCCACAGCCTGCCTATCCAACGATTCAACCACATGTGCCACGAGATATTCGCTGAGATGCGCAATATTAACATGGAGGGGCGGGCAGATCCCGCCTCGCGGCTCATACCAGGCCAGCGCGCTGGAGCCTCAGCAGTGCTGTCGTATCCAGCTTCTCTCCTTTCTTGAACTGATTCAGGATCTCCTCGGCCTCGCGCTTTGCGGCTTCCTTCGCGCGATCCTCTCTGGCATCGCGGCTCTTCTTCTTGAGGCCCATGATGATCTTATCAAAATCGCGGATCTCCCTCTGTGTCCTTATGAACTCCCTGTGCTGCTCATCCGCCGCCTCCTGAGCCTTTATGAACTCGCGGTGCGCAGCATCGGCCTCGGCCCTCTTCTGATCCGCCTCTTTGAACGTGGCAATCATCTTGTCGTGATACTCCTGGGCCAGCTCAGCATACCTGGTGACGTCCTCGTGATGCTTTGAGGCCTGCTCGCGCAGCGCCTGCGCCTCCTCAAGCAGCTTCTTCAGCTCCTCGTTCTTCTCGAGCTGCTCCTTGCGGAGCTTGAACTCGTTGTGGAGCATCGCGATCCTCTCGACGAGCTGCTTCTCCTTATCCGGGCTGAGCACCTCGGTCTGCTGTCTGAACTCCAGATGGTCTATCTCCCTGCGAAGCTCGCGGATCGATCTGTCCCCAGAGAGGTTGTACTTCTTCCGGATCTCGTCGATCTTCGCGTAGATCTGGTTCGTCTTCTCGTTGAGCTCATCGCGAAGCTTTTTCGACTCCGCGACCTTGGTGTTGTACTCGTCGCGAAGCTTCTTGAGCTCCTGTGCCTTCTCTATGAGCTCCTTGGTCTCCTTGTTCAGCTCGTTCCTTTTCGCAGCCCACCTGCTGGCCTCTGCATTCAGCTGGCTGCGCTTCTCCTTGAAGATAAGCGACTCCTGTTTGAGCTTGGCCTTCTTCTCTTCCAGTTCTGCAAGCATCCCCCTTTTTTCCTCCTTTTCCAGCACATGGCTGGGGTTCTGCCTGGGCTCGCTGCCCAGCACGCCCGTGGGCGTATCTCCTCCTCTGTACATTATGGGGTTCCCTCGACAGCAAATCAGCAGGGTCCTACACGTCAGATATCAACAAACAAGTGCGATCGCAAATGCGATAACGCCATTGTGCCGCATGCGTTCTCCACCAAAAGACATCCCTGTTGCGGACCATGCCGGTCGACTACTGCTCAAGCATCAGATATCTTTAACGTATTAATCTTTTGGTAGCATCTGCCGTGAATGGGGCCCGGGTCGCAAGTAAACCTCAGGAGGTATTTGAGTAACGAACTCGAACAGCTGAATGGTTGCGTACTCCATGAGACTCACCGGTCATCGGGAGGTTTCCTGTGCAAGATGATACGATGAATATTTAACAATTTGATGCTATCATATTTGTGCTGCTTGATGAGATCAACATCAATAGCAACAGCGAATAATTTCAAGATGACACCTGTATAAAAATTGTTGATCTATTCTTGAATCAAACAGCCTTAACCGAGAACATGCTCAATACGTTGAGCTAAATTGCCCTCTTGACGGATCTCTGGATGAACGACTCTGCCATAGCAGCTTCACTTGATCGGTAACTCAAGCACGCTCAACATATTGAGCAAACGCGAACAATCGTTAAATATCAGCAGATCATCAAAATATTGATATCCTGCGGGCACTTTTGTCACACAGGATCGCCGATTAATTTTCGGCGTCTTTCCCTTGCCAATTTGATCTCCTGCATGATGCATCGTGGGGGTTATTCAGATAGCAGAGCTGCAGCCGCATTCCAGAAATGTAGATGAGGTACTTCATGAGCTGAACACCTCTGTAACCGGTCTCAGCCGGGAGGAGGCAACTGAGCGACTCGTGCGCTTCGGCAGGAACACGCTCCCGAGAGCGAAGCCTCCGAGCATACAGATGCTTTTTCTGCGTCAGTTTCTGAGCCCCCTGATCTATGTGCTGCTGGCAGCCGCTGCGGTCTCGTTCATACTCGAGAAAATGACAGATGCCATATTCATCCTCGCCGTGCTGCTGATCAACGCGATCATCGGAACAGCCCAGGAGTATTCAGCCGAGCGGAACATCGAGTCTCTCAGAGATCTGGTCAGGACGTATGCACGTGTTGTCAGAGAGGGCGAGAGCTTCGAGGTGGATGCAGAGGATTGCGTGCCTGGAGACATCGTCCTCATCGAGGAGGGCATGAAGGTGCCCGCAGATCTCAGACTGCTTGAAACGCACGCGCTCGAGGTGGACGAGTCCCTTCTAACAGGAGAATCAACCCCTGTATCAAAAGATGCCTCTGCCGTGCTGAAATGGAACGCATCCCTGGGCGATCGCATCAACATGGCCTTCGCCGGAACCATAGTGACCCGCGGGCGTGGCAGAGGCGTGGTGGTGGCGACCGGCAGAGATACCGAGCTGGGAAGGCTGGCCGGATCCCTGACAGATGTGGAGTCTGCGAAGCCGCCTTTGACAAGAAGAATGGAGGTGTTCTCTGGCAATATAGCGAAGGCGGTTCTGATCGCTGTTATGCTGATAATCGCCATCGAGGTCAGAAGGGGTGTGGATGCAGCGCAGGTCTTCGTTCAATCTGTGGCCCTTGCGGTCTCCGCGATTCCCGAGGGTCTGCCTGTGGCGCTAACAGTGGTGCTTGCGGTAGCAGTCAATCGCATGGCTAGGCGTAACGTCATCGTGCGCCGTATGATTGCCGTGGAGACCCTCGGCTCCTGTGACTTCATAGCCTCTGACAAAACCGGCACACTCACGATGAACGAGCTGACGGCACGGCTCATAGCGGTACCGGGCCATGGGTACATGGAGGTGACAGGGGAGGGCATATCTCCTGAGGGGGAGATCAGAACAGCCCATGGAAAGCCCACCGAGGATGAGGAGTTTCTCATAAATAGAATTGTTACTGCAGCGGCTCTCTGCAACGAGGCGTTCTTCGGGATGCGCGATGGTCGCTGGGTCCACCACGGAGATACCGTCGACGTCGCACTTCTCGTCATGGCGCACAAGGCGGGTGTCAGGCAGGCGGACATCGCCCCGAAGTACCCCCTCGTCGCACAGATACCATTTGCATCTGAGAGGAAGTTCGCAGCCACTCTGAACAGGATGGACGGGAGGCTTATTGCATTCGTCAAGGGCGCTCCCGAGACGTTGCTGGATATGTGCGACAGGGTGGTCACAATCGATGGCGAGGCTCCGCTGGACAGAGATGCGATCGAGAGATGCGCATCTGAGATGGCGAACAACGGCTACAGGGTTCTTGCGGTGGCAGATGGTCCGCTTGAAAGCGATGATGAATTCTCAGATAAGCGGCTCAGAGGTCTCACATTCCTTGGACTTATCGGGATGATCGATCCCCTGAGGCCAGAAGCAAAGCCAGCGGTGGCCAGATGCAGAAAGGCTGGCATACAGGTTGCGATGGTCACCGGGGACCACCCGATCACCGCGCTGGCCATCGCCCGTGAGCTCGGGATGGCCCGGAGCATGGAGGAGGTGATAACCGGTCCTGAGCTCAAAAAGGCGGAACTTATCGGAAATGATGCCTTTGACGAGCTTGTTCGGAGGGCGAGGGTCTTTGCAAGGGTTGAGCCCAGACAGAAGCTGGACATAATCCAGTCTCTCATGCGCCTGGGGCATACTGTTGCTGTAACAGGCGATGGCGCAAACGATGCGCCTGCCATGCGTGCCGCCCACGTTGGCGTAGCCATGGGAAAGAGCGGGACCGATATCGCAAAGGAGAGCGCAGAGCTTGTCATAACAGACGACAACTTCGCATCGATCGTCGCAGGCGTGGAGGAGGGCAGGGTCGCATACAGCAACGTGCGCAAGGTCATATTCCTCCTGGTATCCACAGGGGCTGCGGAGATTGTGCTCTTCTTTCTCGCCCTCTTCGCAGCAGTGCCCCTCCCACTGCTGGCCGTTCAGCTCCTCTGGCTAAACCTTGTGACAAACGGCATACAGCACATAGGCCTCGCCTTGGAGCCGGCTGAGGGGGATGAGATGAGGAGACCGCCAAGGCCTCAGAGAGAGGGAATATTCAACAGGATAATGATCGAGCGGATACTGCTCTCATCCATTGTCATGGGTGGAATTGCATTCATGCTCTACAGATACCTGCTGAGCACCGGCTCGAGTCTGGATGAGGCGAGAAACAGCACCATGCTGCTCATGGTGCTGTTCGAAAACATACAGGTCTTCAACAGCAGATCTGAGCTGCGCTCCGCATTCAGCATGAGCCCGTTGAGAAATCCCATTCTGTTTTTTGGCACTCTTGGAGCACAGATGATCCACATAATCGCCATGTACAGTCCCTGGCTCAGCAGAGTGCTGAATATCGGGCCCGTCTCACCAGAGCACTGGGCCAGGCTTCTGGCGCTTGCTCTTACAATACTGATCACAATGGAGGCGTACAAGATGGTGCGCCGCAGGATCGCGGTTGGCTGAAGCGAGCTCAAAATCGGCTCTCAAATCGGTTTGTTTTTGAGATGGTCTACAGGTCATCAGCCATGACTTTTAGAGGGACTGTGCAGAGCCAAGATGGTCTCTTTTGAGCTCAATCGGACTGGCTTGAGATCTTCTCTGAAACCATAACAGATCTGCCAGATCGCAGAAGCTGGAGCGTAATCATAATATCATTATATTTCATTACATTTTCTCTTTTTGCAGTGCATTTTCTGCAAGCAACGACAGAATTATATACTTTAAAAGGACAGGTTGTGCTGTTGGGCTTTGCAGAGTGGGGCATTCCGATGATGGGGCTGGATGAGATGCGGAGCAGGTGGCCGGATAGGTTTGCTCCAGAGAGGAACATATTCAGAAATATACATCCCGGCGACAGGATATTCATCGGCACCGGCTGCGCAGAGCCGCAGCATCTTGTGCGCTCTCTGATCGATTACGTAAGCAGGTATCCCACGGCGTTCTTCGACGCGGAGGTCATCCACGTCTCGACTCTGGGTGTCGCGCCATACACAGATGAGAAGTTCAAGCTGAACTTCCGCCTCGATTCATTCTTCATAGGGGAGAGCACGCGCGAGCCGATCAACCGCGCTGACGCGGACTACACCCCTATATTTTTATCAGCGCTTCCAGAGCTGTTCAGAAATGGAACGATAAATGTCGATATGGCTCTCATACAGACCACACCGCCGGACGAGAACGGAGATATGAGCCTCGGTATAAGTGTTGACATAATAAAGGCTGTGATCGAGAACGCATCCAGCGTTGCTGTCCAGGTCAATCCTCAGATGCCGTATGTACACGGGGACACCATCATCAACATAGAGGATGTTGATTACGTTGTATACCATGAGGAGCCGCTCCTGGAGTATGTGGAGAGCGTGCCGACTGAGCTTGCGCAGCAGATAGGAAAGTATGTTGCGAGAATCGTGGAGGACGGGTCCACGATACAGGTCGGCTACGGAAGCATACCAAATGCTGTTCTTTCGAACCTCCGCGACAAAAAGCATCTAGGGGTTCACACAGAGCTCCTCACAGATGGCATCGTTGAGCTCATGAAGAGCGGCGCTGTCGACAACAGCATGAAAACCCTCGATACCGGGAAGACCGTAGCCACTTTCTGCATGGCCAGAAGAGAGACGTACAGGTATCTCGACGGGAACCCGGATATAGAGTTCAGGCAGATCGATTACACAAACAATCCCCTGATCATAGCAAAACAGAGAAACATGGTCGCGATAAACAGCGCGCTCGAGATCGACCTGACAGGCCAGGCCACAGCTGAGTCTCTTGGAGGAACACTGTACAGCGGAATAGGCGGCCAGGCAGACTTCATGAGGGGTGCGGCCATGGCTCCGGGCGGCAAAACCATTCTCGCCCTCCCATCCACAGCAAAGGACGGGAGCGTGTCCAGAATTGTGCCATGTCTGAGGAGCTGCGCTGGTGTGACGCTGACAAGAGGTGATATCAGATACGTGGTGACAGAGCACGGCATAGCTTACCTTCATGGCAGAAACCTGCGGGAGAGGGCGATGGCCCTGATAGCTGTGGCGCATCCGAAGTTCAGGGCGTGGCTGATAGAAGAGGCGAAACGGATGAACATGCTCTACAGGGACCAGATCGTTCTTCCGGACTGGCAGGGAATCTATCCGGAGCACCTCGAGGTTCACAGAACCACCAAAACCGGTCTGGAGATTCTGATGCGCCCTGTGAGGATCAGCGATGAGCCACTGCTGAAGGACTTCTTCTATTCACTCTCAGAGGAGAGCAGGTACCAGAGGTTCATATCGATGAGAAGGGAGATCCCAAGAGATCTGCTACAGAAGCTCACCATGATCGACTACACAAACAAAATGGTGATACTCGCCACGCTCGCCGGAAAGGAGAGGGACGTGGTGATCGGCATAGGCCAGTATGAGGTCAACAGAGATAAATACACCGCAGATATCGCGCTCGCTGTCAGAGATGATTACCAGAACCAGGGTGTGGGTGGCGAGCTTTTATCGTACCTGACACAGCTTGCGAGGAAGAGCGGCCTTCTCGGGTTCACAGCAGAGGTTCTGGCAGAGAACAATCGCGTTTTCAGGCTTTTCGAGAAGATGGGGTTCGAGGTGGAGAAGGTCAACGACGGTGGGATATACTATATGACGCTCAAGTTCAGGGCCTGAACTCGGAGCGTTTTCATGCGTCATCGGTTAAGATCGACATCTGTAGAATTGGACTTATAGTTCTTTGCGCCACTTCATGTAAATCCATTTAAAATCTACTGGATATGTCATACTTCATAGATGATTTTATGTGACATGTGATATTATATCAACTTATGCGTAATACTATAATAGTCTTATCTTGCCTCAGTACTGCTATCAGGACTCAAGTCCACAGGCGGTCGATTTGAATCAAACTCTCCACTATGGGGAGATCTCAATTTGTCAAATTTCATGATCACTATATTTACATAAATCCTTAACCGATGACCAATGGGAGCGTTTTTGATTTCAGCTGTTCGTGGCCAAAAGCATTTCACTGCCATCATCTCATTCACGCATTTGGTTCTTTGAGAGATTCATGACCCTGATCTCGCGGGCTCTTATGAACGAGATGTCGCTCTCAGTGTACCGCCCCAGAGCCCTGAGCACGATCCCTCTGTTGTACCAGGCGTCCTCGTCCCATGGGTTAACAGATATCGCATCCTCGCATGCGCTGAGCGCCTCATCGTACCGGCCGAGGTTGTAGAGGGACCATGCACGGCTCTTCAGTGCAGATGCATTATCAGGGTCGATGCTGAGAACGCGATTAAAGCAATCAAGTGCATCCTCATAGAGACCGATGGCCCTGAAGGTGATGCCTTTCGCGTACCAGGATTGAGCATGCTCTGAATCAAGTGATATGGCTGAGTCGAATGCCTCTATCGCCTTTGATGCCATTCCCATGGCTCTGTAAGCGAGACCCCTTCCATGCCAGGCCTGGACGGATCCAGGGTCGAGCCTGAGCGCCTTTTCGTAGCAGTCCAGAGCTTCATCGTACCTGCCAGTGCTGTGCAGCGACTCGCCCATCCTGGTCCAGCATGCTGAATCAGATGGCCTGAGCTCAAGAGCCCTCTCAAAGCATTCCAGGGCCTCGCTGTGTCTCCCGATTGTCTGGAGCGTTTCCCCGAGAATGCACCAGTCCCTGGCCTCAGAGGGGTCTATATCCAGAGCCATGCGGTAGGCCTCTATCGCCTCCCCATACCGCCCCATGGAGAGAAGCGCTAGGCCCTTCTGCCTCCAGCTCTCCGCATCATCAGGCCTGGAATCGATGCACCTCTCGATCCATGCAAGCGCATATGCAGGATCCCTGTCTATGGCCTCCTGGTAGGAGCAGATGGCCTCATCGCATCTTCCCAGAATGAATAACACCTCTGCACGGCTCTCCCAGGCCGGCACGCACTCCGGATCCACCTCTATCGCTCTGGTGTAGCACTCCAGAGCATCCTCATAGCGGGAAAGGCAGAAGCAGGCCATTCCCTTTCCACACCATGCCGCAGTGTTCCCAGGATCAATATCCAGCGCCCTGTCATAGTACTCTATGGCCTCATCGTAAGACCCAGCGAGGTACTTCTCCTCAGCCTTCTGCAGAAGATCAGCAATGGAAACCATGTGAGATATTCGCATGAATATGTGTTATAAAACTTGCCTCGGGCATGGGCCGTGTGCGCGCATCATTTGGCTCATGTGTTCGAATCATCGGAAAGGCAAACTCAGTCATTCGAACCAACGTCGACTGGCACTACACCTTTCTGCGAGATTACTGAGAATCCCTAAAAACCTGTTTTGATATAAAATAGTATATATAAAATTACTTAGCGACATGGGCAGATCGCAGAAAAGGAGGTTAATAGGAATACTCTACTGGTTCGCCGAACCACCCGGAAGAGCATATCATTGAAATCCGCAGCGATCAATCCGTCCAGACTCATGGAGCATCAGCTCACCGAAGTCGATTACAGCAGCATTCAGTGATTCAGGCTCACGATCGGAAATCCGGTACAATGCCGAGCGTATAGTGTCAGAGCTTTCGGGAATCCATAGACCTGCTGATGCGGGAAAAATTTGATATACGAGATGGGCAGTAGGGTAACCGGTACGGGCGTGTGGCCTAGCCAGGAGCACTGGCCGGTGGCCCTGTTCCCTAGAAGCTGTTCAGCTAGCAAGGATATGGCGGCAGCCTCCTAAGCTGTAAGCCGGGGGTTCGAATCCCTCCACGCCCGCTTTTCTCATCACATATTGACATCCAAGGGCGATCCTGCACACCGTTTAGCGCACCTGATCTGTACAGCATCTCTTCCTCTGTCGCGTATCCTTAACCTGACAGGCAGCATCATCTCCTCCAGTCTGTTGCGCTGCTGAGTGGTCGCGGATCGATCATCAGCTCGCGCTCACAGCCCGCAGCCCTGATCGGGTTCGACACCTTTTTATGGTCTCGAATAAAGCCACGGGCAGGGAGAGATTTGGATTTCAGATGGATAGCCTGGTCTGCTGCCCTGTGTGTGATGCTGATCGGGACTGCATGTGCTGCAGACTACGTGTTCAACGGTGCCCTCAACCTGGGCACAGGCTACCGCGACACCGAGCTGCTGGGGCAGACTGCGGCCGGTGCCCAGGGCCAGAAGTTTGCAGAGAAGATCATAGGCAGCGGAAGGTTCCATGAGAGGAGCGCGTTCGAGCTCGATGTCATAAGAAACACCATAAACTTCACACAGGACGCGGAGTTCGAGTACTTCCCTGTGTCATTTGGCAGCGACGCCTATAACAGAAAATGGTCCAACAGGATATGCGTCATAAACTACGATGCCGGATCGGCTCTCACAGAGGTGTACACGGCCTCTGAGCTGATACACAGGAGCACCGAGATCAGGACCACAGGAGCTGCCGGTAACGAGAGCCTTCAGGCAGGGATGGACGCCACGTTCATAGGCAGCGGGCGAATTGCCTGGACGACCCGTCAGAGAAACGACAAGCGCGCTGTGGAGCTGAGCAGATCTGTTGAGGATCTCACTGGCGCGTTCTCCGTGAAGAAATACGTGGACCTCAGCAACAGATCCGGAAGGCCCAGCAGGGTCGACTGGATCCCGTGCGCCTAGAAGTCGAAGAGCGATCTCTGCCTCTTCTCCTGAGAGATCTCTTTGCTCCCGGAGACGTCCTTCGCAGCCTGCTCTTCCCTTTCGATCTTCTCGACTTTCAGGCCGCGATCTATCATGGCGATCTGCTCTGCCTCGATCATCTTCTGCGCCTCCTCGAAGAGCCTCTGCACCTTCTTTGTAGCTGGAGAGCTTCCGGTCAGGAGCGCGATCTCCTCTATGTTCAGACCGAGGGATGCTGCAACAGCCACTCCGGTCTTCCTGCTGTTCAGCAGAGCCCCAACAAAGTGCATGAGCTCAGATCTGGCGTATGATGTGCTGACATGACAGTGCGCAGCTATCTTTCTGGCAGCTGAATCCCTCACGGATCTCGCCTTTCTTGTTTGACCCAGCCGTTTCCAGAGGCCTGGCGGCCTGAACTGCGTGTATCCCCTCCGCACATTCAAGCTGACAGCTCTTACCCCTCCTGTCATCAGGAATGTGGCGTATCTCCAGAGTGTGTAGTTCTGCCGCTTCCTGACCCTTCCCAGGAAGATGTCCGCTCTGGATAAACATTCGAATCCCCTTGCGAGATCGCGATCCCTGTACACCACAGGCAGATTCTCGTCGATCCAGTGTATGAGATCCTCCGGGCTCTCATCCAGCTGGTATGTGGCCTCAAGCGCGCTCCTTGCGCTCTCTCCCCTGAATATCGAGTCGAGAACCTTGAATATCGAGGCCTTGACGTCCCTCTCGGAGGTCGCGACGTCCTCCAATCGCAGGTGCCTCAGACCACTTGCAGCCGCCTCGAGGTCGTTTATCGCGCTGCGCAGGTCTCCACCTGACATCTCAGCTATATGCATTATCGCGTCCGGCTCGCATTCGATCCCCTCGCTCCTGCAGATCTCTCTGAGAAGGGATGCTATGGTCTGAGCTCTTATCGATCTGAACTGAACCCCCCTGCACGCATCCCTGAGTGGCTTCTCCATATCGTAGTACTCGTTTGCTATGAGAACCACAGGCTGCGTCGCATCCCTTATCACCTTCAGAATCGCTGCCGCCCCGCCCCGGTCATACGTCCCGTGCAGGTTGTCAGCCTCATCCAGTATCACAAGCCTCCTTCTGCCGGAGAATGTGCTCACCTGCGATGCGGGTCCAGCAACGCTCTTTATAATCTCCGCAGTCCGCTGATCGCTGGCGTTGAGCTCTATGTAGTCCCAGTCCATCTCCGATGCCAGCGCGAGGGCCGCTGATGTCTTCCCAACTCCCGGAGGACCATACAGGATAAGGCACTTTACCTCAGGCCTGCCCTTCTCCCAGGCCCTGGCCCATGCCCTTAGCTCGGCCACCGCCTTTGCATTGCCCAGTATGCCATCAAGGCTTCTGGGCCTGTACTTCTCGGCCCAGCCCACCATACCCCTACCAGATCCCTTCCCTTCCAGTTATCTCAAACGCCTTTATCTCCCAGACGCACATATCCATGCGCTCGAGCATCTCCCAGGTGAACATCTTCCCGCCATGCCCGCCGATCCCGCTCTTCATGAAGGCGTCGAACATCCTGCGCTTGGCCTCATGTGATCCTGAGAGCTGAGCTTTCCCATAAAGTATGACGCTCCTCCACCGCTGGCCCTCGAGCTCATCCACCTCGAAGCAGACGTTGCTGTTTCTCCTCGCGATCTCGATCTTCTTTCCGGATGGCCTGGAGTGGAGTATGACAGTGCCATCCACATAGACATATGACATCGGTACCACATACGGTCGGTCCTCGTAGGAGAGCGCCAGCCTGCCATACCTGCATCTCCTGAGCAAATCCTCACATTCATCCATACTCATTTCGCGAACGTTCATCTCGTGTCCACCTCCTGCGTCGGGGACTTCCTGCGCTCAAGGCTGCCTTGATCATGTGGAGAAGACGAAGAGTCGAATGTTTCAGGGCTCACCCACCGTCTTCACATGTCCGCACACCAGTGCATGAGTGTGCATGCGGCTGCTCCAGCCTGAGGAATCCAGGGAATCCCCTGAACCAGTTCAATAACCCCTGTATATCATGTAATCCGCGAGCTCCAGAAGCAGCCTTTTCGCGGGAGAATCATCCAGAACATCAAGCGCACGCTTCCCCCTCTCGACGAACTCCTCTGCCCTTCTCCTGGCATAATCTATCGATCCGCATCTCCTCAGAGACGAGATCGCCTCCTTGAGCTGATCCTGGCTGGCCTGGCCCTTCCCGAATATCTCGAGCCTGACTCCCTTGGAGAGAGCATCTATTATTATCATAGTCTTCTTTCCCTCGAGGATGTCCCCACCGAGCCTCTTGCCCAGGACGTCCTCTGGCACGGTCAGGTCGAGTATGTCGTCGTGTATCTGAAATCCCATGCCTGTCAGCCTGCCGAACTCCTCGAGGCCTGCTGCCACCTCAGGCGGGGCTCCGGCCAGGGTCGCACCGATCCATGCAGAGGCGCCGTACAGCACCCCCGTCTTCTTCTCGATCATCTCCAGGTACTCGCTCTCAGTCACAATCTCCGCGCGCTCGAACTCCAGGTCCTGCCACTGTCCCTCGCATATCGAAGTGCATGTTCTCGCGAGCATATCCATGGCAGCAAGCACCCTCTCAGGCGGCGCGTCCACCCTTGAGAGCATCTCGAACGCCTTCGAGTAGAGAGTATCGCCTGCGAGTATCGCCCCGGATGTTCCCCATATCACATGGACCGCGGGTTTGCCGCGCCTCAGAGAGGCGTTATCCATTATGTCATCATGTATCAGCGTGAAGTTGTGGACCAGCTCTATTGCAACAGCAGCCGGAACCAGGCGTGCAGCGTCGCACCCCACAGACTCTCCAGCCACGAGAAGCAGCGATGGTCTGAGCCGCTTTCCGCCAGCTCCCAGCAGGTGCCTGGCTGCATCGTACAGCCCTTCAGGTCTGGAGACAGGCAGGAGCTCGTCTATAGCTCTGGATATCAGATCAGCGCGCTTTCTCAGCTCAGCCTCCAGATCTCCTCCCTCCAAGGTTTTCATGATCTTCGACCTCTTTAAGCTCACCCGAGGAGCAGCTCCTGCCCGTTCCTCAGGAGATGTATCGAGTATCCCAGCTTGTAGCCCGTATCCTCAGCCAGCATGAGGTACTGGCCGTGGCTGTTGAGGTTGCCGTGGCTGGGTATCACATGCTCCGGGTTAATCATGCGCAGCAGCTCCCAGTGGTCCTCTCTGCATGCATGCCCTGAGACGTGCACATTATCGTATATCCTCGCGCCCTTCATCTTCAGCTTCGTCTCAACCGTGTGGCGATTTGACATGTTGAGAGGCTGTGGTATTATACCAGCACTGAATATGACCCTGTCTCCCGATTCCACCCTGAACTCAGTCTCCCCATTTGCAATCCTGCTCAGTATGGCCCCTGGCTCACCCTGATGGCCTGTCATTATGGGCAGGTACTTGTCCTTGCCCTCGACCATCATCCTCTTCAGCGCTTTATCGACAGCCTTCCGCCTGCCACACACTGCCAGCCCGTTCCCTCGCTCCGCATACCCTGTTCTCACAGCAGTTCCCCAGTACTTCTCCATGCTTCTTCCGAGAAGAATTGGCTTGCGGCCCATTTTGCGGGCTGCCTCTATTATGGCCTTTATCCTGGCTATATGCGATGAGAAGGTTGTCACCAGTATCCCCGACTCCGTCTCCTCTGTTCCCATGAGAACATCCCAGACGAGGTCCTTGGCGATCTGCTCTGAGGGTGTCTTCCCAGAGACCCCTGCGTTTGTGGTCTCCGTTATCAGCGCCAGAACACCCTCGCGCCCGAGCTGTCTGAGCCTGGGAAAATCCGGGGGCTCGCCAAGAGTCGGGCTCCTGTCGATCTTGAAGTCGTTTGCGTAAAGTATTGCTCCGTGTTTTGTATGCAGCGCGGCGAAGACACAGTCCACTATGCTGTGCTGTACCCTGATGAACTCAAGCTCTATATCCGGAGTAACCTGATGCCTCTCCCCTGCCTTCAGGCTGATGACCTCGTTGTTGACTCTGAATATCCTCTCCGCTTTTATCTCCTGGTTCACGAGATCAGCTGTGAACGGCGTGGCTATGATGGGTGCCCGGTATTTGTGTGCCAGCTTCGATACCGCGCCTATGTGATCCAGGTGTCCATGCGTGCAAACGATCGCCTTGACCTTTGATGCAACCCCGTTCAGAACGCTGTCATCAGGTATGGCGCCCATACTTATGAGATCTGAGGAATGAAGAGACTCCACATCTGTGTCCTCGTGTATCTGGACCCTGTCCAGGCGGATTCCCATATCCATTATTATTATGTCGTTGTCGACTCTGATGGCAGTCATGTTTCTTCCGATCTCGTCGTATCCGCCGACTGCCATTATTCCTATGCTGCTCATCCTAACACTCTCTTTTACCTTTTTGAAGAAAAAATCTTTGTATCGATGCCCCGCTGCTCCAGGATCTCCCGGGTTCTTCCAGTTATTATCACAGGGATCCTGCCCAGCTCCTGGATACTCCTCGAGCCGGTGAGGAACATCGATATCCTGAGCTCTCTCACGAATCTCTGAAGAACCCTGACGACATCCAAGCTGCCCCTCGTCGCGGGAGCGAGCAGGGGAAGCGCTGCGCCGGCCATGAACGCGCCAAGTGCGATGCTCCTTGCCACATCAATGCCGCTTCTCACGCCTCCTGATGATATCACCTGGGCGCCTGCGCGTGAGCACTCTATCACCGAGACTGGAGTTGGTATTCCCCATTCTGCGAAGAGCATGCCGATCTCGCTGGACTCTGCATCACCGCGCAGCTCCGCCCTGTATGATTCGACCATCGACCAGGATGTCCCTCCGGCGCCGGCAACATCTATGATCCGGATACCGGAATCTACGAGGATCCTCGCGTCCTCAAAGGAGATCCCGCAACCGGTCTCCTTGACGATTATCGGCAGCCTGAATCTCGCCTCTCTCAGGGAATCGAGAACTCCCGCTGCATGCATCTCACCTTCAGGCTGGACCGACTCCTGGAGGAAGTTCAGATGAACGGCGACTGCATCCGCATCCACCATCTCCGCTACCCTGTCCAGGACCTCAGGCCCGTATCTGTGCAGCTGAACAGCCCCTATGTTCCCCACCACAGGCACATCGGGAGCAAGCTCTCTGACGATCGAGAATGTCTCCTCAAGATCGGGGTGCTCAAGCGCAGCGCGCTGCGATCCCACCCCGATCGCGATGCCGGTCTCCTGAGCCGCGATGGCGAGGTTCGCGTTGATCTCCCTCGCATCCGGATGGCCACCGGTCATAGCGCTTATCATCAGCGGCGCAGAGAGCCTCCTGTTGAGAAATGTGCATTCTGTGCTCACATCAGACTCATCGATCTCAGGCAGGGCCCTGTGCAGCAGGATCAGATCATCAAATGGTCTGTATCTCGATACCACCTGCTTTTTCAGACATATGTCTATATGCTCAAGCTTCCTGCGGACCGTCTCCATGCTCTCTACCTGTGATCAGCGTGCCGAGCTTCTCTCCGGACAGAGCGCGTCTGACATTTCCGGACACGCCGGCGTTGAAGATCCTGGAGTCTATACCGATCGCAGCAAGCTCCACAAGCTCACTGAGCTTCCCGTGCATGCCTCCTGTCACATCAATTCCTTTGGCAGGCAGAAGATGAGATTCAATGAATTGCATGCTCTCAGGTGTTATGCAGCTGAGAACCCTGCCGTTGATCATGACGCCATCCACATCAGTGCCCATCGCAACCATCCCGGCTCCCAGAGTTCTCGCAAGATATGCGACGAGCTGGTCTCCGGAGACTATGCCAGCACCCCTGGAGACATCCATCGCGACATCGCCGTGAAGCACAGGGACCACGCTGCGCGTGAGCATCTCTGTGATCACTTCTGTGCTCATGAGATGAATCCTGCCATCCCTCAGAACCACACAGCTCAGGGGATGAACTGGCAGGGCATCGACTCCGGCATCGTGCAGCGCCTCGACCACGGTTCTGTTGAGGTCTGATACAGAGAGATGTGTTTTCAGCAGACCCTCCACGGTGAACCTCTCAGGCAGCCCGAAGTTTCTGGCGTGAATGTGGCCGAAGGATCCTGCGCCATGCACGACTATCAGATCCTCACTCCCCGCGATCTCATGAGCGATCCTGGATATCTGGTCCAGCCTGGCGGTGGCCAGCCTGCTCTTATCCGTTATTATGCTCCCGCCCAGCTTCAGTATCTTCAGCATAATTATTCTACAGTAACGCCTTTGCATCCTGTCCTGGCCCTGAACGCCCTGCCCCTGGCCTGGGATATCGCGGTGATGGTTCTCAGGGATGCGTCCTCTCCTGGAAGAGCTATCATGCAGCCACCTCCACCGGCGCCTGTCAGCTTTGCTCCCAGCGCCATTCCAGCGCCCCGTGCAGCGTAGACGAGCTCGCTCAGCTCCCTCGTCCCGACACCAATCGCCTCGAGAAGGCCGTGGTTTATGTTCATGAGCATACCGAGCTCCTCGAGCTCCATCTTCTTTATGCACGGCACCGCCATTCTTGATATCGCACCTATGGCCCTGAATATCGGGTCCACTATCTCCGGATACCTAGACCTCAGCTCCTGGACCCGCGCGACCTCTGCTCTTGTATCATGTGGAACTGACGTGCAGCCAATGACAAGATCCAGCGGGGGCAGCTCTACGGGCGTTACGCCATCTGAGATCTGTACATACCCGCCGTATGCGGCAAGCGCTGTGTCCATCGGGCTCCCCAGGCCCATCTGCACCATCTTCTCGATCCTGTGGGCCTCTGCCGCGATACTCCTGACATCCATATCGATGCCCATGTGGCGGCTCAGTGCAGCCAGCGTCGCAACGACTATGGCAGCGGAGGACCCGAGACCCGATGCCACAGGTATCTCAGAGGAGACCGTTATCCTCACGTCGCTCACACCAAGCGTCTTCACAACAGCAGACACATACCTGGCAGCAGCAGCCGCCTCATCTGAGCTGCCGAGAGACACGACTCTCCCATCAGAATCGACCGAGAAGCCGGAGAGCCTCAGTCCCAGCCCATGTATGCTGATCTCCGTCTTTCCAGGGAGATCCTCAACCAAGACCCTGGCGCGCAGATCTATCGCGGTGCCCAGCGCGGGGGCGCCTGACACAACAGCATGCTCCCCGAAGAGTATGACCTTCCCCGGGGCTGATGCCGCTGTCATACTCCTCCTAGGTGAATATCACAGCCCCATAGCCCACGACCTGTCCGCGTTCTCCGGAGACGTCTCCACTGGTCGCATAGCGCAGAAGCTTCCCCATGCTCGCGCCCAGTCGCCTGGAGGCTGCTATCGTCGCTGCCATCGGCCCGTAGCCACAGACCCCGTGCCCGTAGTACCTGGAATCGAGCATCTCGATCTTTGAATACAGATCGTCGATATCCATTCTGATTATCGACTCAAGTATCGATGTATCAAGCTGCCTGGCGGTCTCGTGTCTGAGATAATGCGTGAGATCGCTGGATGCAATCACACTGCAGCTCCTTCCGAGCCTCATGATCGCATCCGCCACAGCCTCACCAACCTCGATGGCGGTCTCCTGATCCTGCATGCCCATGCAGATCGGGAGTATCCTGAAGCCTGAGAAGCACCTCTGGAGAAACGGCAGCTGGACCTCGATCGAGTGCTCCTCCATGTGTGCCAGCTCATCATGCGCCACTATCGACCCCTCAAGGGCATCGGCGAGCTCAAGATCCACAGGGACACTGCCCAGCGGGGTTCTCCAGGTCTCCCTGCTGACGGCGACTGGGAGCCCGAGGCCGGTGTGGTTCGGGCCGATCAGAACGTATGTCTCGCGCTCAGGAAGCCTCGCGTACACCTCGGCTGCAACAGAGCCTGAGTAGATGTAGCCGGCGTGTGGCACCACTGCACCGATAACCGGCATGGGCTCGCGCTTCAGCCCGCGAAATGCAGAGCTGAGCTCCGCGAGCAGCGCCTCGGCCCTTGCAGGATAGAACATACCGGCGGCAGCTGGTGGCCTCATATCTAGAACTCCATCTCGAAGTCAGACACGGTGTACCTGAACTTCTCCTCCTCGCCGCGCTCGCGCATGACCTGTCTCGCAAGAAGCCAGTAGATCAGCGTCAGCGCCTTTCTGCCCTTGTTGTTTGTGGGTATCACAAGATCAACATTTGAGGTCATGTTGTTGGTGTCGCAGAGCGCCACCACAGGTATGCCGATATCAACTGCCTCCTTGACAGCCTGACCATCGCCTGCCGGATCTGTGACCAAAAGCACATCAGGCTCTATGTATCCCGCGAAGGACGGGTTCGTCAGAGTGTTCGGTATGAACCTCCCGACGTTCGCCCTGGCGCCGACGGCCTTCGCGAACATTGTGGCAGGCCTCTGGCCGTACTGCCTGGCAGAGACGACAAGTATCTTCGAGGGCTCATAGTTCGCCAGAAACTTCCCTGCAAGCCGTATCCTCTTGTCTGTCGCCTGAACATCAAGAACGTAAAGACCGTCTGTCCTGACCCTGTAGATGTACTTCATCATGTCGCTGGTCTTCTGCTGCGTTCCGATGTGAACACCAGCTGCAAGATACTCGTCTATGGGGATCAGGGTCTCATAATCGCCCTCGACGGTTATCACCTCTTCTTCAACCAATCAATTCACCTACCTTTTGCGATCACGTTTCACGGTTATAGGTATAACACCCAACCTCATCTCTTCAAGAGCTATTTCGAGAGGGTCTATGGATTCCGTCCTTATTAACACTGGGGCTCCCATGAAAATCTGCAGAGCACGTGCTCCCACTATCCTGGCTCGCTCAAATCGAGTATATTTCTCGCCCTTCAAATAGCCACCTCAAAAGGAAGAGTATGATGGGGTTGCTGAGATTCGAACTCAGGTCACAGCGTCCCGAACGCTGTAGGATGGACCAGGCTACCCTACAACCCCCTTTCTCTCTACTGGTACCTGCGGAGCATATCCACGACCTCAACATGGGATAGAAGCATCCGCCTGCAGCAGTACCTCTCTATCCCAAGGTCGTCCATCACCTTTCCAGGTGGCTCGGATTTGATCCGCTCCCTGTACTCTTCCCACACGCTGGAGATGACCTTCCCACAGGAGAAGCATCTTACCGGGATCAAGGCACCTCACCTGTAGGACTTCTGGTACTTTGCTCTGGCACCAAGTCCGCCAAACTTCTTCTTCTCCTTCTGTCTGTGATCGCTTACAAGAAGGTTTCTGTCGTACTCAGCGTATGCCTCCTTCAGAGCGGCATCACCAGTCCACTCGAGTATGCCCCTGGCCAGGGCTGTCCTGACGGCATCCGCCTGACCCATGACGCCACCGCCCCTAACCGAGACGTCCACATCGACGCTCGAAAACGCCTCTGTCGCCATGACTACCGGCTCCATCATCTTCATCCGGGCCAGAGCAGGCTCGACGATCTCGAGCGGCACATTGTTTATGCGAATTCTGCCCTTGCCCTCCTTGAATGTTGCCCTGGCGATCGCAGTCTTCTTCTTTCCCGAGGAGTTGACCACCTTCATGAAGATCCTCCCTAGAACTCCGAGCCAAGCATCCTGCTCAGCTCGCCAAGCTCAATGTAGCTTGTGGCTCGCTTTACCTTGGCCCCATCCGGCTGCTCAAAGGCCATGCCGCTCAGGTCTGGAGGTACGCCCACGTAGACCCTGAGGCGAGCCATCGCCTCTCTACCCCTGCCGGTCTTATAGGGAAGCATTCCCCGCACAGTCCTTTTAAGGATGCGATCAGGGCGCTTCGGGAAGTACGGCCCCTTCTCACGGGTGCCCCTCTCCAGCATCTCGCGATACTCGCGGAGGACCGACTCCTTACTTCCGGAGATTATGGCCTTCTCAGCGTTCACTATCCTTATCTCCTCCCCCTGGAGAAGACACTTCGCAGTTATGCTGGCCAGACGGCCCATAACCAGACCGGTCGCATCGAAGATCATCGCACTCACCTCAGAATCTTTATGCCAGTACCCTTGGGATGGAGCCTCATGAGCTCCTCTATCTTCATGCATCTTCCACCCGCGGAAATTATCTTCGACGCCGCCTGCTCGCTGAAACCAAGCGCAGCAACTGTTACCCTGTGATCTATCTCTCCGGCCCCAAGAACCTTGCCAGCGACCAGCACCGTGTCATCATCTCCAGTGTGTCTGTTGATCCTGCTCAGGTTGACCGCGGCGTAGTTTCGCCTCGGCTTCTCCAGCCTCTCAGCAACATCACGCCAGATAGCGGCCTTGCTCTCACGTGAGGCAGCCTTGAGGTCGCTGATGAGACGGACCAGTCTCGGATTAGTCTTCTTGATAATCTTCATCCAAATCCTCCGCAAAGCCTCGCTAGAGACCGACTCACGCGCCCAGCGCGTTCGAACATCAGTTCATGCGCCAAGGGCCACCCGGCCCTCATGCGGATATCACTCTCGAACAATTCGCCAGTATATAAGGGTTTTCACGTCCCCGATATTTGGTCTTGAACACCCGAGTTGAAGTCTTGAAATCAACAGATCGCATGATGTGCACCGTGTCTGGATATTGAGACGTGCCTGAAGATCCGGCTGCGACTTGAAGGGGATGCCAGGAATCGGCATGCACTGGCATAATTGCATGCGCCCTTATGTATTCAGCAATTTGAAGGACATACGGGCCGGTTGCTGAACGCACTCATCCCCTTGCCATCGACTACATCGAAGGGTTTCGACAGTTTCGACTTCGTCGAAACCCTTCGATGTAGTCGAAGATAAGTTGAAACGAGCGCGAATGATGCCCTCTTCAGGCAGGTTGTCAGATGAATAAGAGCCATAACATGACATTACGATGTCGCATGCGTCTGAACTCTGAATACACGCCCTGAGATCTATCCTGGCGGGCCTGTCTGCTCCTCCCTGATCTCCACAGGACAGAGCTCATCTCCGCGCGCTTTCTTGCAGATCTCGCACATCCTCTCTATGAGGTCAACAGCATCTCCGTCCATAAGATCCTCTGCAAGCCTGGAGATCTCCTCCCTGATATCGTCTCTGAACACGATGTTGTAGCCTCTCTTTCCGGAGACATACTGCGAGACTGCCGCAGGCGTGACATCCATCAGCCGTGATACCTCCCTCTGAGAGACGCCCCGCCTCACCAGCTCCTGTGCTATCGTGGCCCGTATTCCAGGGAGAACCTCCCACACAATCTCCTCGCATGGCGATCTCATACCATCAGAACCTTTATCATGACGATAGTTCCATTGGGCGATCTCTGGCAGATAAATGTTCTCCACATGGAGCGTTGCGAGCATTATATGAGCTGCAGATCGCCATCGCTGGTCCCAAAGCATCTCATAAGAAGCGCGGAGGCAGATAAACGGCTTGAGCTGTTCATGGTAACCTCTGTGGCGACCATTTTATGCATAAGGTTCATTCTGCATGCCACCGGCTACCCGCAGCTCGCAATCCGCGGCCTCCATATAGCACATGTGCTCCTCGGCGGGGCCCTGATGGTGCTCTCAATTGTCATACTCCTCGCATTCATAGACCGATACTCCTCGGATCTCGCAGCCGTTGTAGGCGGGATCGGTTTCGGCGCGTTCGTTGATGAGCTGGGTAAGTTCGTGACAATGGACAACAACTACTTCTTCCAGCCAACTGTGGCGCTGATCTACATAACATTCGTGCTTCTGTACATCTTCTTCCAGATGATAAACGGCGAGCAGCTCACACATGAGGAGTGCCTTTTAAATGCCTTAGAGCTTGTCAAGGATGCTGTAATCAAGGATCTCGATCTCCATGAGAGAAAGAGGGCGCTTGATCTGCTGGACGGGTGCGATCCATCCGATCCTCTCGTCAGGGTGTTCAGAGAGATGCTGGCAGGGATGGAGTGCATCCAGAAACCAGATCCTGGAATTTATACAAGATGCAGGGAGGGGGCGAGGAGGGTTTACGAGTGGCTTGTCAGCAGAAAGTGGTTCGTTAATGCGGTAATCGCGTTCTTCATCATCCAGTCTGTATTGACGCTGTGTGAGGCCTCGCTGCTGGTTATGCTCAAGCTGGCAGACTCGCTGCTGCAGCTCAGGCTGATCTCCATAAGCATGGCCAGCTGGCCTGAGCTACTCGCTGCAACAGTATCGTCCATCCTTGTGCTCTCCGGAGTGCTCATGATCAGACGCAATCGCCTGGCAGCATACTACCGGTTCAAGAGCGCCATGCTTGTCCAGGTCCTTCTGGTCCAGACATTCGCGTTCTACAGGGACCAGCTTTCCGCGCTCACCGCCCTCGCGATCAATATTGTGATACTCCTGACACTCAGGTACATGATCGCCCAGGAATTGTCTGCTGATCGTGCAGATCTCTGATATCTCAGCTAAAGCGGCCCGTCTCTCCAGCTCCACCTCTCGACTTTATAAGCGACCGCCTCTGCTCTCGCGATGCCCCCTCTGACTGTGAGCTCTATCCCATATCGTCTTCTGAGATCATCCCGAGCGAGATCCAGGATATCCCCAAGGCATGATCTCGCGTCAGGGATTCCGGCCGTCTCAGCTGCGCCTCGGAACATCTCGATCAGCCTCTCCTCACCCAGAACAACCTGAACCACAACGCTCCGGCTCCGCTCATCCTCCTCGACGAAGATCTCCTCCCCCTCGAAATGAAAGACCTCGCCGGGCTGCATTCTCGACACCCTCGCGCGGAGCGCAGCGCGCACAAGCAGCGGAAAGACCGGGTGCTCAGAAAGCGCCCTGACGCACTCCAGGCGCGGGTCAGCCGGCACTCAGGCGCCCCCTCCCTGCCGCTCCTTCGAAGACCCTGCTACCATCGGCATCATTTCTTATTACGAGGTGATTCCATATCACTCTTTCCTGAATGCTGCTCTTATCTCGGATCTGATGAGATCAAGGCCTCCGACCCTCATGCTCCATCTCACAGTAGTGACAGATGTGCTCGAAAGCTGCCTGAAGATCTGAAGAACCTCCTCCTCTGTGAAGTAATGCGTGATCGTCCCATCCCCACGGATGAAGGTCCTCTCCTCGATCTCATCGCCTCCAGCTCTTAGATCGTCAAATGAGAATCCTCTGAAGAAGACCAGGCCACCCCTGCGGGTGACCCGTATGATCTCCCCAGCCATCACAGATCTCTCAGGCCCGAGCAGATGCCCCAGGACATGGAAGGCGAAGACAGCATCAAATGCTCCATCCCTGAAAGGGAGCAACCTGCCGTCGGCTGCGATAGGCTCCACATCCTCTGTGAGGCCCTTTGAGCATGTATCTTTGCAATCACTTCTCTGACCTGATGCTGCAATCTCCCTAATGATGGATCTTGTGAGCATGACCGCCCTCGGGGATATATCGATGGCCACGATGTGCCATCCTCTCCCGATCATCCCCCGGAGGGTCTTCCCGCTTCCACAGCCGAGCTCGAGGACCCTTGAGCCGCAGGGAAGCTCAGGGATATCCCGCGTGATGCCACCCCATGATCTCCCCCTCCGGCGGTAAAACAGATCCCAGCTATCGCGCGGGTTCTGCGTGCAGTGTGGTGCTGCAGGCCTATCCGACGCGCTCTTACATCCCCCGGGCGACATTATGGTAGATGCAGGCGCATTTGATGGCACTGCCGGATCTGGGGTACCTGGCCCCACAGGCCACATCATATCATGCAGCAGGCTGGCCAAGCTTTTTGTCCTCTGCATTTTAATTTAACAGCATGGATCTTCTCGATAAATTTATCGGTTCCCTTCTAGGATCTGCGGTCGGAGATGCTCTGGGGATGCCGCTTGAGGGTTTCTCTGCTCTGGAGATACAGCGAGCATTTGGAAGGGTCGTCGATATGCTTCCTGCGCCTGAGCACCATTTCCACCACGGGCTCCAGGCAGGCCAGTACACAGATGATACTGAGGAGACCCTGATCCTGGCGGAGGCCATCATCGAGGCTCAGGGCTTCTCAGGTGATGTTTTTGCTGAGCATCTGATGAGATGGGGATCCAGATGGATACTGAACGAGAGGCTCAACAGAGGTGTTGGGATCACAACAAGATCCGCAATAGAGAACATGCTCTCCGGAAAGCCCTGGCAGGAGGCTGGTGTCAGTATAGAGACCTGCGGGGCTGCGATGAGGGCTGCGCCGATCGGTCTCGTGTACCACTGGGATCTGAGCATGGTATCCAGGTACTCTGAGCTCCAGAGCATCGTCACACACAGAAGCCGCGCAGCCAGGGCTGGAGCTGTTGCGGTCGCTGTTGGTGTTGCTCTATCTCTTCTGGACCTCCCGCGCATGACCATCCTTGAGGTATCAGCAGAGAACGCCTCGAGGATCTCCCCGGAGCTCGGAAGAAAGCTGGAGGAGGTGAGGTCGATCCTGCTCCTGGATAAAGATCCATCAGATGCGCTGGATATGCTTGGCACATCTCCGTCTGTGCATGATGCTGTGCCCTCTGCGTTCTACTGCTTTGTGCGCCTTGATCCGGAGGAGGCCATTGTGGAGGCGGTCAATGCTGGAGGTGATACAGACTCGGTGGCATCGATCACAGGGGCACTCGCAGGCGCAAGATACGGAACTTCATGGATACCTGAACGATGGCTCTCGCATCTCGAGAACAGAGAAAGGATCGAGGAGCTGGGAAGAGATCTCGGCCAGCTCAGCCTGAGGCTCTCCAGGAGGGTCTAGCGCCGCAGATTTATATCAGCAGAGAGGTCCTCACGCAGCATGATAGACATAGGAATAGTCGGCGGTTCGGGCTACACAGGCGGTGAGCTGCTCCGCCTTCTCTCCGTGCATCCATCTGCAAATGTGGTCTGCGTCACATCCAGAAAGCTTGCCGGAAAGCCGGTGGTATCGGTGCATCAGCATCTCAGAGGCATGCTCGATCTCAGGTTCGAGGCTCCCTCGCCTGCTGAGATATCCCAGAGGTGTGATGTCGTGTTCACGGCAGTACCTCACGGAACTGCAATGGACTGGGTTCCGGAGCTGCTCGATAATGGCGCAAAGGTGATAGATCTGAGCGCTGACTACAGGCTTCCGGTAGATGTATTCGAGAAGACATACGGGATAAAGCACAGAGCTCCCAGGGAAGCGGTCTTCGGCCTGCCGGAGCTGCACCCGGAGGTTGCAGGCGCATCTCTTGTAGGGAATCCAGGATGCTATCCCACAGGTGCAACGCTGGCTGTCGCCCCGCTCGCGAAGGCCGGAATGATAGACCGCGTGGTCTTCGATTCCAAGTCAGGTATATCCGGCGCAGGCGCTGAGCCGACTGAGACCAGCCACTACCCGAACCTGGCGGAGAACATAAGGTGCTACAGGGTGACGAACCACAGGCACGTGCCTGAGATAAAGCAGGAGCTATCCCGTCTGCAGAACGACATCAGGATCAGCTTCACACCGCATGTGATACCGGCGGTTCGCGGTATTCTCACAACAGCTCACGTCTTTGTGAAGGATTCATTCTCAGATAAGATACAGGACAGGGAGTTTGTCTCAAAGCTCTACAGCGATTTCTACAGCAAAGCCAGGTTTGTCCGGCTTGTGGATGGTGTGCCGATGCTGGGCAACGTCCGCTGCTCGAACTTCTGCGATATCGGTTTTGAGATCGAAAAGAACAGCGACCGCATAGTTGTTATATCCGCCATAGATAACCTGGTCAAGGGTGCCTCCGGCCAGGCAATTCAGAACATGAACCTGATGATGGGTCTGGATGAGACAACGGGTCTCTGGTTCCCCGGCGGTGCCCCGTGATTGTAGCGCCAGGGTACAGCATCCGGGCTGAGAAGATCGCATAAATAGTATTATGAGAGGTCTCACACAGGCGTGATTCAGAGCAACACCCTGGCTGGAGGGGAGGTCACAATGCTCGTTAAGGACATCATGAACAGAAAACCTGTCACCTGCCAGGCGAGCGACCCGATAGCAGAGGCAGCTCGTCTGCTCAGGGAGAACAAAATAAGCGGCATGCCTGTGCTCGATGGGGATGAGCTTGTGGGCGTGGTATCTGAATCCGATCTCCTGAGGCTTCTATCGACAGAGGACGATCGGGGAGAGCTCTGGCTCCCGAGCCCCTTCGAGATATTTGAGGTCCCTGTGAGAGATGTGATACGGTGGGAGCGGATGAAGAGGTCGCTGGAGGAGATAACAAAAATGCGCGTCTCGGATGTGATGAGCAGGAAGCCCATAACAGTGAGCCCGGATGCATCCATAGAGGAGGCCGCCGCGATAATGACGAAGCACAGAATAAACAGGCTGCCGGTCGTAGAGGGCTCCAGGCTGGTCGGGATATTGACCCGCGGCGACATCATAAGCGGACTGGGTTCCGCGGAGGTATCATGAGAGTGATTGATGGCGGTATATGCGCCGTGCCGGGAGTGAGAGCCTGCGGTGTTAAGCGCGGCAGGTACGGCGTCGCGATGATCTCATGCTCCGGATATGCGGCTGGTGTCTTCACGAGAAACAGGGTGAGGGCTGCGCCAATAGAGGTGACCATCGGTCATCTCAGAAGATCTGGAGGAAGAATTGAGGGGGTGATCGCGAACAGCGGATCCGCAAATGCATATACCGGTATGCGCGGTATGAGGGACGCGGAGAGGATGGCCGGCATGATGGCTGAGATGCTCGGATGCAGCCCTGAGCGGATCGGCGTCGCATCGACCGGTGTCATAGGCCGCTACCTTGATCTCAATCTGATCTCATCGCTCGCAAAAGAGGCTGCTCCAGCACTCCGCTCAGGCCCCGACGCGAGCAGGGAGGCAGCGCAGGCGATAATGACGACCGATACAAAAGTCAAAGAGGTCGCTGTCGAGCATGAGGGATTTCGTGTTGGGGGCATATGCAAGGGCGCGGGCATGATAGAACCTGATATGGCGACGATGCTGGCTTTTATCTACACAGACGCTGATGTCGGCCCGGAGCTCTACACGTTCCTGAAAGATGCTGTGGATGTGAGCTTCAACATGCTGACAGTCGATGGAGACACAAGCACAAATGACACAGTGCTCCTGACCAGCACCCGGGCGGTGGAATGCGAGCCAGAATCATTCAGGGAGGCAATGGAGTACGTGTGCGTTAGCCTGGCTAAAATGATTGCAAGGGACGGAGAGGGCGCGACAAAGGCGATGGAGGTGGAGGTCACCGGAGCAGCATCCATCGAGGATGCGCGGAGGGCTGCGAAGAGCATAGCGAGAAGCAATCTCGTGAAGGCAGCGCTGTACGGTGAGGATCCGAACTGGGGGAGGATCGTGTGTGCAGCAGGTCGATCCGGGGCTGAGTTCGACCCCTCCAGGATCTCTCTGAGCATGAGCTCCAGCAAGGGCTCCGTGGTGCTTGTGGATCGGGGTATAATAGTCGATGACGTGCTGGAAGAGGCGAAAAAGGTCATGTCCAGCGATGAGATCTTAATCCAGATAGACCTGGGCGCAGGAACCGTGAGCGCCCGCAGCTTCGGATGCGATCTGACTCACGAGTACGTGAACATCAACGCGAAGTACACGACATAGAGCGGGATGGGAAAAATACACCCTTAAAGATCACGCTCTCATCTGTTTAACAACCTGAAGGTAATGCCCGGTTGCTGGATGCACTCACCCCATGGCGCATAACAGGTCCGGTGATTCTGCGGGCAGGTCGTCAGATGGAAGCGTTCCGGAAGTTATGCCTGCGATTCCCTGATGACATCCAGTTTCATGCTACTTCAGCACTGGTATGGCAGAGGTCATTCAGGCGCTCCATTACGAAAGCATGATGCCTCAGCACTGCTGCAGCAGAGGCCGTTCAGGGCGCAGGCTACCTTATCATAACCCTCCCGAGGCTCACCAGAAACAGTGAGAGGAAGAACCACCCCAGGATGCCCTCCAGGATCACAAGGTACCTGTAGATGCCGGAGGGCCTGAACTCTACCGGACCCGCATAAAGATATATGAGCGCGCTGAAGTACATGCTCTCGTGGAGCGAGATCGGCCTTCTCTCAACACTGATCTGCTCCCTCAGCCTTTCAGGATTCTGATCCAGCACTGTGGTCTGTTTGTAAACGCCTTTGCCGAGAGAGAACACCGCTCCGAAAAGTACTATAAGCACGATCGACCAGATGAAAGGATAGCTCGGCCTGACCCCGTAGCCGCATGTTATCCATGCGAGGTAATCGATGGTCTTTCCCCAGCCGAAAGGCTTTCTGAGCTGTGCCTCCCTTCTGTAATCGTAGTAGCAGTTATCTGCATCCTCAAACCACTCCAGGTCCTGGTAGTTCTTGACCAGAGCCAGATAGGTTGCACCGTCGTAGAGGAGATGATCTTTTATTTGAGACCATGGTGCTGTCAGCCTTCTGAACTCAGCGCCCTTAAGGTTTATCCTGGATGCGCTCCCGAATGTGGTGTTGTCGAGAACGAAGGCATCGATGCGCGCGCTGTTCAGGTTGAGATCGCCCATGAAATACGTGCCCGCGAAGTTTGCGAGACCCTCGAACTGTGTCAGCCCGAAGACCGCATCTTCCTCGAATGTGATATCGCCGAAGTAAACAGCCTTATCAAACCTTGCCAGGGCGAAGTTAGCAACGCCCCTGAACGCCGACCCCTCGAAGGAAGTGTATCCAGCGAAGCTCGACATGCCGAAGTTCGCATCTCCGTTAAACTCCGCATTCATGAAGCCAGCCCCATCACCAAATTTTGTGTTCAGACCGAGAAAATCTCCGGAGATGCGGGCTCCGTAAAAATCCGCAAACCCCTGGAAGGAGGAGCTTGAAATGTGCAGACCTCCATGAAATGCGCTGTCAGCAAAGTACCCGTAGTCGTCAAATGCTGTGAAGTTCATCTCAGCAGCGCGTGAGAACCTGGATCCGGAGAAGCTCGCATCCCGCCTGAAGTGAGCGCCCTCGAAGCTGGCATCGCCCGAGACCTCGATAAGATCGAATATCGCGTCCTGGGAAAATACAGCTGATGCGAAATCCATATCCCCGATCCTGGTGCCGGTGAGGTTCACAGCACCCTCAAACACCAGTCCGCTCAGGTCTGCATCACACATCTCCGAGTTCGTGATGACAAACTCCCTCCTCACGATCTGCGGCTCTATTCCGGAGAGATTCAGGGATCCCGAGATGGTAACGCCATCAAGCATAACGGGCTCCCCAGAGATCACCTTCTGCATGATCTCATCAGCCGCGACTGTAACTGCCGACGAGTCTGATTGCATGCTGATCAGCAGGAGAAGAAGAATCGAACGTCCGGGCCGGCAGATCATCGTTTGTAAAGTGACGGGCCACCTATCTAAATCTGGCGGAATGTGCAGCAGGGCGTTGCAGTTTCAACCTCCGGGGGTGCAGTGGCAGCAAAAACTCCTCTTCACCCGGAGTGGCCGAACCATGCGCATTTGCTCCAGAGAGGGGTAAGGAGAGAGATGGCTCCGCAGCTAACCCCCCAAGATAATCGATGCTGCGGTCATCAGGGCGCCTGATATCAGGGGTATCGTGAAGTTGTCGTCCACAGATCTGCCCCTTACAAAAATCGGCACCGAGTCGGCAAGAGTCGCACCTGCTGCACCTGCCAGGTATACATGTGGCGGGAGGTGCATGGCGCCGGAGAAAATGAAGCCAAGGAGCGTGCATACCGAGAGCATGGCCGCTGCAACAATCCGAGGCTTTCTCTTTCGTGGTATGCCCGAATCGCGCACGTTTGATCCCACGATCACAGATCCGACAATGCCGCTGGCTGCATCACCTATGCAGAGCATGAGTATGGCGAGAGCCGCAATCATCTCGCTGAAAAGAATCACAGTCAAAAGGCAACCTGATATGTAGAAGAAATAGCCTGCCACACGCCCCTGCTCGCTCTCTCTGACCTCCGGAAGCCGTATCATCCCTCTGAGCCTGAGCGCCTCCAGAACGACTGCAACAAGCAGAGCTGTGGCGACAAATCCAACAGTCATACACCATCCGGCCTTGAGGAGGAGGACTGGCACAGACAGGCCGGTGAGATGTATGGACTTCCTTCTGATCTCCCTGATCAGACAGGAGCGCCAGTTCTCAGCAGCCATCATGCCTTTACAGGTGCACCGGCCTCTGAGAAGCAGAGAGCTCCGGATAGAAGACCCCTGATGACATCAACCGCTCTGTCCTCTGCAATCCTGATCTGCTGCATCGTGTCCCTGTCCCGCACTGTGACCGTTCCGTCCTCGAGCGTCTGGTAATCAACGGTGATGCAGTACGGAGTACCTATCTCATCGTTGCGCCTGTACCTCCGCCCGATGGATCCTGATGTGTCGAACTCCGCGAGCATGCCGCATCTCCTGAACGCATCAAAGATCCTCCTCGCGGGCCCGACCAGCTCATCCTTGTCCATGAGGGGGAGAACAGCGACGTCCACAGGAGATATGCCGGGCAGGAACCTCAGGACCGCCCTCATCTCACCCTCGACAGGCTCTTCGTGGTAAGAATGCTCGAGCACTGTGTACAGGATCCTGTCTATACCGAAGGACGGCTCGATGACGTGCGGCACCACCTCCTCGCCGCGTATCTCCTCCTCGATCTCCTCAACGGATACGAGGCTCCTCTCGATCTCGTACGTCTCGCCGTCCACAGTGACCTTTATGATATCGTCTTTGAGATTTGAGAGATCCATCGACTGGAGGGCCTCTGCTATCGCCTTTGCCCTGCCCTTGAACCTAGGCCCCAGTGCCTTCATATCAGGCTTCACAGCGACCCTTTTGCGCCTGATGGGCTCAGGGTAATGGACGAACACGCTGAGGTTCGCCTTGCTCAGCGCCATGTGTGACCTGAGATCGTAATCCGTGCGGTCTGCTATGCCGACGATCTCTATCCAGCCGAGACGGTCGAGCAGGACCTCTGCATCCCAGCAGTCGGCTGCATAATGCGCCATCTCATCCGCCTTGTGCTGCCTGAACCGAAGGCGATCCCTGTCAACGCCAACCGCCACCAGATACTCATAGGTCCTTGCGACGAAGTATGCGAGGATCTCGTGTGCTATGATCCCGCGCTCCACGGCCTCTCCGACGCTCATCTCCTCGACCTGGCCGCGCTCCTGTGCTTCCCTGGAGTAGAGTCTCAGCCGGAGATCTTTCACCTCGGAGAAGCGCGGGTGCCGCTTGCTTCTGGGATCTATGAAGACCTCTGCCTCGGCCTGGCTGAACTCCCTGAGCCTTATCACACCCTGCCTCGGGGATATCTCATTCCTGTAGGATCTTCCGATCTGGACAGCGCCGAACGGCAGAGAATCGCGGTAGTACCTGAGAAGCCTGGGGAAGTTTATGAACATGCCCTGTGCTGTCTCAGGCCTGAGGTAGCCGGGATGCCTGTTGCCAGGACCGATCGCGGTTCTGAACATCAGGTTGAACTCGTACACCTCAGAGAGCTCTCCGCCGCACTCCGGGCAGGTGATGTCGTTCTCCTTCATCACCCTGTAGATCTCCTCTGCGGAGAGAGCGTCAGGGACCTCCACGATGTGCTTTATGAGATGATCTGCCCTGTAGATCTCCTTGCACTCCTTGCACTCTGTTAGGGGATCGGAGAAGCCGCTCAGATGGCCTGATGCTCTGAACACCTCCTCGATGCCTATCGTCGGGCACTCGATCTCTGCGAACCCCTCACCTATGACGAAGAACCTCCTCCAGATGTCCTCTATCCTCCTCTTCAGCCTGGCTCCGAGAGGACCGTAGTCGTAGAAGCCAGCAGCACCACCGTAGAGCTCGAAGGACGGCCACATGAAGCCACGTCTTCTCGCCAGCTCGGTCACCTGCTCGTACCTGTCCATACCAAAATCCTCCGATGGTAGGATCGCACGTGATAATTTAACCTTTATCCTGGGCTAGAGGTTCTCCAGGCTGTTTCCGAGAACAGCGGTCCACCACCATCTCGCCATGTCCACAAGATCCTTGCTGAACGCTCCTGAGAGCCTGTACTCGCCTCCTCTTATGGAGATCAGCCCTGCACCCAGAAGCTTGTTCCTCATGGCATAGAATGCCGACCTGCTTATTTCAAGCTCCCTGATCATGCTCTCCCACTCGTTCGTCTTCAGCGGATTTCCCTCACGCATCCTCTCCTCTATGATGCCCAGGAACCTCCTGCCCCTCATCGCGGTCGTCTCATCCTTGAATAAACGCAGCATCAGCTCGTGATACGGATCCCTGGATCTGCTTATCATGTACTCCGGCTTCGATCTCACCTTGATTGTGGTCGCGGTTCTCGGCGCATTCTTGATGCTGGTCATGATCTGAAACCCCCTCCTGTCTGCATTCATCCAACGCTCTTATGTATTCAGCAACTTGAAGGACATGCAAGCTGGTTGATTAATGCACTCGTCCCCTCGCAATGAGCGCATAGCATGACTGCTGCCTCTTAGTGCAATTCATCTGATGGATAAGAGCGTCATCCAAATATTCTGCGGTCTGCTGGTCTCTAACCATTGAGACCAAGAGCATGTTGGCCTTGAGATCCATGTGGTGAATACTCAGCGAACGGCGATTTTACGGGTCATTCGGTCATTTCGAGACCACTGCCGTGCAATAAGCTCACCTTCTCCTCGGCCGGTACCGTCTTGTGACAAATCTGTGAGCTCTGTAGTCCCTGCCCACAGAATCCCCCACAAACCTCTCAACTCTCATCTCCCTTTCCCTCCTGCTTCTGGCCATGTAGACAACCACCAGGTAGTTCAGGGCAAAGAATGCAGGCAGCATCAGGAGACAGATCAGCAGGATCTTCCACATCTCCATGGCAGGGTGTATACAACCACCACTATAAATGAACATGCTCAATACGTTGAGGTAAATTGCCCTCTTGGCGGATTTCTGGATGAACAACATGCCCGATAATAGCGGCTTCGCTTGATCAGTAACTCAAGTATGCTCACGATATTGAGCAAATACCTATAAATCATGTCGTCATGACAGTAAATGGCCACGCTCTTATTGATCCTGCTCAAGATGGCCAGAGGCCCTCGATGTGGTCGCATATCCACCCTGAAACTCTGATGCACTTCAGCTTGAACCTGTAGACAGCCGGACGGATGCCGCCGTTTGGTCGCACATGCAACCCTTGAACCCTGATGTACTGCAGCAGTCGAGTTCTCTGCGGTCTTGAGACGACCCGGCTGCCAAAAGAATGGGTGGCATGCCTGCAGTGTCATCCATGCTATCGATCCACAATGCATGACATGCAGGCACCTATGTAACTCTGGGTTTGATTGCCCAAAAGCTTAAGTGGATACTGGATAGAGTTGCTAACATGCCTGAGGATCGGCTCGTGATTTGGCCGGCTTACTTTGATCTGGATCGTAGCAGGGATCAGGGCAGAAGGGTCGCAACAGCTGATGCGGTGCACAACCCGAAGCTGGAGGATATAATCCGCGTCTCCGCAGATCTGAACCTGGATCCTGTGGTGGAGCGGGAGAAATGCTATCCCAAGAGCTGGTACGACCAGCCCGGCAGGGTGCTAGTCCTGAAGAAGGGCAGCAAAACTAAGACTCTGAGGAGCATAGCGAGGGCGCTGAAGAAAAGGAGATCCTAGGGCTCCTGGCAGGTATCGATCTCCTCCACCATCTCCCTGCCAGCCACAACCTGATCGATGCTGTGAACCGCACCGCCGAACTCCTGGATGAGTTTCTCCACGGCGAGGTAGTCTATGTTGTCGCCCTCGATGGTGACCTTCACGGTCTCTGTCTGCCTGTCCACCTCGAAGAGGCTCATGTTGACCCCCTTCACGCCCTTGAGATTGCTGAGCACGTTCGCGAGCTCTATGATCGTGGGCTTGTGCGGCTTCAGCACATCCAGAACTATGCGTCTTATCATAATACCTCCAGACTTCTGGATTGAGTCGTATATTATAGTCCTTTGCGTCACTTCATGTAAATCCATTCGCTCTTATCCATTCGATAACTTGCCCGAAGGAGCAGGGGTCATGCTATGCGTTCGTTTCGACAAATGAATGCTTTCAGCGACCACATTGTATCTCTGCAAGTTGCTACGCACATAAGAGCGAATCCATTTAAAAGCTACTGGATATGTCGTACTTCATAGATGATCTTATGTGACATGCGATATCATATCAACTTATGCGAAATACTATAGAGTATTCCTGTTAACCTCCTTTTCTGCGATCTGCCCATGTCGCTAAGTAATTGTATAAATACCATTTTATATCAAAAAGCAGGTTTTAGGGATTCTCTATAATCTAACACCCTTCATAGTACAGACACGTTCATATATATTATATTAAGTTTAGCGTAAGACTATAAGCCAAGGGGCTCATGCCGGTGATTCCGGTGATTCGGCGGATCGATGGTCTCAATATGTGGTGTGGCTTGAAGTTGGTTTGGTTTGCAGGAGCCCGCATCTCCAAAGATTTGACCACATGGGCCAACCTAAAATTTAGCGCCGCCTGACAGGCATCATGAAGCTCTATGTATCGACTATATACCTAAAAATGGGGAGCTGAGGCAGTAAAGATGGACCTCAGAGAGGTCCGATGCGTATCTCGTTCTGGCCTGACTGGGAGACCGGCGCTCTTGGCCCTGCCCTGACGGAGAACCTGATCCTCTGAGTGTAGCTGTTGCTGCTTGGGTCGTTTGTCTGTATGTAGTTCCTGCCGGACTGGTACATCGGGGCGTTGTTCGTGCCTGCGAGAATTGTGCCGTAAAGCCCCTGATCAACTGTGTTGTAGCTGCCCATGATGTATGCTGAGTTGCTCATCGTCTGGCTTGGGTCGACGTGTGCAGGCAGCATGTTTACCGTCTGGACGACCTGCTGGGTCAGGGTGTTGCCATCTCCCACTATCGTGGCTGTATTCCAGCCGCTCTGGTAGATCTCATTGCCTGTGGCGGTCTGCGAGACGAGCTGGTTAATGGTGTTGAGATCTCCGACCACAGCGACAGCATTGGCCGCGCTCTGTGAAACTGTATTGCCATTCGCACTCTGGGATGTGCTCTGCCCAACTGTATTGCTGTTGCCTATGACAACAGCTGCATTCGCTGCGCTCTGCGTCACATAATTTCCGGAGGCGCTCTGGGTTATCTTCTGGTTGACATTATTGTTATCTCCGACCACCACTGCAGCATTCGAGGCGCTCTGGCTCACATAGCCGCCAGACGCGGACATATCTATGGACTGCGATACGGTATTGCCCCCATGATATGCGGAGGCAAGCGGGATCATAAATACCAGCATCAATGCAATGTATCTCATATCATCACCTGCGGGTTACGGGGCCCCAGAAAGGGACCCCGCCCGGCGAGTTTCCCCCACGCCCCAACCCGCAAGAAAACCGTATCTGTGGCTGATTTAAATTCCTATTTTTCACATAGGTTCAATATCAGCTCAATGTATACGCCGGTGCTGTTAGTGGAGCTGATATAGATGGTGGCCAAATATTTGGAATTAAATTAATAAATCAAATCGAATTATTTTAGTACTTCCTGTTAATAGTGGTAATCATGAGAGTAGTAGCCGTCCTTATGTTGCTGCTGCTGGTCAGCACAGCCAGTGCAATCACCGGTGCTGACTACAGCATTACCAAATCGAAGAAAAGCGCTGCAGAGATATCCGGCATGGGATACCATGGAACCCACTCCGCGCGCCTCAGCGTGTATCCGGGTGGGTCGTCCAAGAGCGTGCCGATAACCATCAGCCCCACGCCTATAGAAGCGCTCGACCCACTCAACTTCTGGCTTCACCCGGCATCGAACAGGGGTTCAATCGAGCTGGAGTTGAGGCTGGATGGTGACAGCGATGGGAAATCGGGCACCACCGATTCGGACGACGCGAGCATTCTGATCAGCCTGGCCTCATGGAGCGATGGCAGGTGGCTTGATACAGGCAAGAACTCCAATGGCTGGCGCGAGTTCGATGCATCAGAAACGAGGGTGGACATAAAGAGCAGGGACTCTAAGAAGAGCAGAAAGGATGTCTCATGGTCTGAGGCCCAGCATCTCCTTCGCGGGATGGATGTCGTCACGGTCTACATACGCCTCAAGGGCGCGACGAAGTACGAGGGCGTCTCCTGCTATGTGGATTATGTCAGGATAGCAGGCGAGGTGATAAGCTTCGAGCCTCTTGAGAGAAACTCCATAAAGAAAGCGAAGCAGAGCAGTGTCAGCCCCGGTAGCACAATCACCTACACCATAACATACGGAAATAACCTGGAGATTCCAGCGGATATTGTGATACGGGAGTTCTACGATCCGAGAACGCTCTTTATTGAGGCATACCCGCTCCCGGATCCGGGGACCACAAACGTCTGGACCATAAGAGGGTTGAGGCCAGGGGAGCACGGACAGATAACCGTAAAGGTGAAGACGCTTAGAGGATCGTGTACCGCCGGGTTCGATGGGAGCGTGAGTGGCATCGGTTACGCATCGGTGTACCGCAGGCTGTCAACCGAGCGGGAGGCATACTATGTGACAAACAGCGTCCGGATCGATGGTGGCGGTCTCAACCGGAGCGCATCAGCCACAACAAAGGTCAGATCCCAGTCCGGATTTGTTTTTGAATTTGAAGAGCATGGATCTGGAAGCTATGCATCATCTGAGGAGATGGATTATTCGACGACTTCCATGGTCTTTCAGAGAGAATCGCTCGCGAACCGCTCACCAGTTACCCTCAACCTGAGCATGAGGGCAATCGACTACAACAGCACATGGGGGCTGCGCTGGAGCTGCGAGAACCAGAAGCTTACGAGCTACATGAGGGAGATATATTATGGATATTTTATAAATCTGAGCAGCATGGGGATCATGAGAAGCACACGGTCCACCTTTGAGAGCAGAGGAAGCGTCGAGGGTATGGCGGACCTGAGATACATGACCGGAGGATCTGAGGTCGGGACCAGGCTCTACGGGAGCTTCAGGCTCGGCTCTAAGGGTGTTGTGCAGAAGAAAAGCCGATAGGGAGATGCCGCGGGGGAGGGGAGGGTACCTCCCCCGCATCTTACAGGAGGTATGGAGGACGCTTGGATAATCCCACTCTCTTACCCGCGCCAGTGAAGCGTACACAGGTTCTCCTTATATCTCTATGTTTCAGCTATATCTCATGTGGATCTCATCTATGTCAGATGCATCACGCATGAATGAGAGTAGGCAGTGTTCTGAATATGGGAACGCTCCTGTCCGTTTGAGGATGGTTGATTCATCCCCATAAATGCTCGATCCAGAGGTTAAACCTCGGTCTTGTGTGCGGATCAATGAATGAAAATTCGGGGCGATCTTATGTATTCAGCAACTTGAAGGACATGCAGGCCGGTTGCTGAGAGTACTCGCTCGCCAGGCCTTCAACTATAGTCCTTTGCGTCACTTCATGTAAATCCATTTAAAATCTACTGGATGTGTCATACTTCATAGATGATTTTATGTGAAATGCTATATTATAGTAACTTATGCGGAATACTATACGTAGAAGGTAAGTCGAAACGAGCGCATGGCATGACTGGTATCTCTTCGGGCAGGTCATCAGATGGATAAGAGCGATTCCGGATCTGCATACACAGCACAACAGATCGCAAATCCTGCGATGCCTGCTGGTTCAATGATCTGAGTACGCGACCTGAACATCCATCTCATGCCTTCGTGTAATTCACAGTGCTCAGTCTACTAGACTCTCGGGACATCTCGCCTGTGGTCATCGATTCCAGGATGTAGTTCAGGTGTTTGAGCACATGACCGCATGTTGCTGTATGCAGAAGCGGTTTCAAAAATATCCAGCCACTATCGATGATCGCGTTTGGATCCTGGCACACAGAGGCGCTGCAGGATCACATAACACAGTCGATTGCTTGGTACAATTTGAGACGCCCTCTACCAATCCATCCGGCAGGACTGCATTGCAGGACCAACGCCCTCTGCAGGTGGATTATCAGATGGATACGGGCAGTTGTATATGGATATGAGCGAAGATGTTTTATCGCCACCAACTGACATCGAGACCATGGGTAGAAGGGCACCTTTGAGCTTGCGATATACAATCCTCTTAGCAGTGTTTGTTGGTGCGATATCCGGATTGGGTGCGTTTGTTTTCTACTTTCTCCTCGAGCTGTCGACAAAGATCTTTCTGACAGGCCTGGACAGCTACAGTCCTCCAAAAGCAGGAGATGTGGAGTTGGTTAATATCGACTTCCATATCGGCATGCTTCCCATTCCCGTTGTCGTAGCGCTTGGAGGACTTCTCAGCGGGTTAATAGTTTACAAATTCGCTCCGGAAGCGGAAGGGCATGGGACAGATGCGGTCATCAGATCCTTCCACAGAGCGAGGGGGGTTATAAGGGCGAGAGTGCCGGTTGTAAAAACAATTGCATCTGCAATAACAATTGGAAGTGGGGGGAGTGCTGGCAGGGAGGGGCCAATAGCTCAGATTGGAGCCGGTTTCGGCTCTTTTGTTGCAGATGTTCTGAGACTATCGGACAGAGATAGAAGGCTGCTTGTGGTATGCGGAGTTGCGGGTGGGATAGGGAGTATTTTTCGGAGTCCTTTTGGAGGGGCGATGTTCGGCATTGAAGTGCTTTACAAAAAGGACTATGAGACCGAAGCAATAGTTCCTGCATTTGTCTCTTCAATAATCGCCTTCATCACCTTCAATGTTGTGACCGGTTACTTTGCAGGCATCCCCTTCAGTTCTCCTCCCATTTTCAAAATCCCACCGCTTGCAATCCACTCACCGCTTGAGTTCCCTCTCTATGCAGCGGTTTCAGTTTTGGCAGCTTTTTTTGGAGTTGTTTACATAAAGACTTTCTATACCGTTCGTGATCTCTTTAAATCCCAAAAAATGCCCCAATATCTAAAACCAGCTCTTGGCGGGCTTCTCACTGGATTTATAGGCATGTTTCTCCCTGGTGTTCTTGGGATGGGGTACGGGTACGTTCAGATGGCCATAGATGGGAAGCTGGCACTTTCTCTGATATTCCTTCTGATTCTGGGCAAGATCGCTGCCACATCCTTTACAGTCGGTTCCGGCGGGAGTGGTGGGGTATTCGCACCATCGATTGTAACTGGAAGTATGGTCGGCGCCCTGATGGGATACCTTTTCCATCAACTCTTTCCTGAAATTGTTGTGCAGCCAGAAGCTTTTGTCCTTATCGGCATGTCGGCATTCATTGCAGCCGTGACAAAAACTCCGATAGCGTCGATTTTGATGGTCCTCGAAATGTGTGGAAGTTACACACTGCTTCCAGCTTTGATGATCTCCTCTGCGTTGGCCTACTGTCTTAGCGGTGACTACTCAATTTACTCGGAGCAGGTTGCAACGAGAGCGGAAAGTCCGGCACACAGAATGGAGATGTCAGTAGATGTTCTTAAGGATGTGAGAGTGGAGGAGGCGATGGTTCCGGCAGATAGGCTGATCAGCGTCTCACCCAGCCAGAAGGTGAGCGACGTTCTCGCTCTGATAGAGAAGACGGGACATATAGGTTTCCCTGTTGTTGAAAATGGTAAGCTGATTGGAATCGTGACATTCAGGGATGTCGAGATGGTTCCGGTTGGAGAGAGGGAGAACAAGTTTGTTAAAGACATAATGATGAGAGACTTGATTGTAACTTACCCGGATGAGAGCTTAGAGGATGCTCTGATAAAACTTGTTCAGAAAGATGTGGGAAGGTTGCCTGTTGTTGACAGAAAAATGAACAGAATGCTTTTAGGTCTGATTACGAGAAGCGACATAATCAAGGCCCATGCAAGAGAGGTGGCGAAACTTAAAGAGTAAGCAATGAGCCAGCGGCGGTGTGAATGCTCTGAGCGAGATCTGGACGTGACTCAAAATTCCGGTCGTGTACTTGATTCATTGAAATCCAGAGCGCCAGCCCCTCCAGATTCAGGGGATATCCCTCCCATGGCTCTCAATTCCAGCAGAACCATTCAGTGATACGAACTCACGATCTGGCGCAGGGCAGCAGCCCGCTGCAGGTATGAAATCAATGTGATTGAGAAGAGAGCAAAAGTCGATTGGATGTAGGGTAAAGGAGGGAGATTGTAATGATAATCGACTTTTGCCGAGGTTTATATCCGACTTTCGTCGAATATAAACCTTCCGGTTACACCATCACCTCGTCATATTTATAGTTATCCAATGGTATGCGGCAGGGGTCCGGGTGGCAGATGGCGCGCTGACTCGGAGCGGCGACGAGACCGCGATGCTGTTCCTGTTCCGCGCATCCTGGATTCGGGAAGGGTGGGAATCGCATAACATTAGCCGGGCGCCCAGAGAGATCACCTGTGCGCAAAATACGCGACGACCTCCTCCCCAACAGAGTCTATCCTGACAAAACCGTACCTCTCGAACTGGACGATTCTGTCGAGCTCATCGGAGATGCCATGCTCCCCAATGCCGGTATCGATCCTCTCAGGGCCGAGGACCCGGACAGGGATGCCATCGACAGGAGCCCAGTGTATTATCCTGAGTTTGAGGCGTTTCGCGGTCTCGGGGCTCAGATCGATGAGTTCTGCCCTGAGCGGAGAGGTCTCCTTTATCTCTATGTTGCACAGATCCTTCAGCCTGATCCTGCTCCCGGGCCCCAGCCCCTCCACGTCCTCTCTGCAGAGCAGGACCCTTTTTCCTGCCCTGATCCGTCTCATGCCGCGATCTATCGTCGGATGGAGGGGGGCCTCTGCGACCTCAGGAACCTCTCCTTCGATCTCGATCTCCACCGGATCCCATACGAAGAACCTCCTGTTTGCGATCGGATCGACAATCCGCCTGTTCTCCGCGTATATCGAATCCATGCTGATGCTGATGTCCGTCTCCCCGACGCCGAGATCTATCATGAACTTCCTGAGAGCCTCCGCGGTGATGCCCCTGCGCCTTATGGCCCTCACGGTCGGAAGCCTGGGGTCGTCCCAGCCGCTGTACTCGCCCGCCTCTATCGCCCTCCTGAGCTTGCTGGTGCTGAATGCCCCGAACTGGAATATCTTAACCCTCCCCCAGTGGAGGACCCTGGGATAGACCCAGCCCATGTGATCGTAGAGATATCTCTGCCGTCTCTCGCTGTCTATCAGATCCTTCCCTCTCAGGATGTGTGTCACTCCCAGCAGATGGTCCTCCACAGCGGATTCGAAGTCCAGCAGCGGCCAGACGCGGTACCTGTCGCCCACAAGCGGATGGCTCTTCGTCACTATCCTGAAGCCAGCCCAGTCCCGTATGGCCGGATCTTTATGCTTTATGTCTGTCTTCACACGCAGTACGGCTTCGCCTTCGTTGAGGCTGCCATCAAGCATTTTCCTCCAGAGCTCCAGGTTCTCATCGACGGTGTGATCCCTGTGCGGGCAAGCTCTGGCCGCGTCCTTAAGGGCCTTGAATGCCGACTGCTCGCACAAACACACATATGCGCCCCCTCTGCGGATCAGCTCCTCAGCAACCTCATAGTACTTCTCAACCCTCTGGCTCGCAGCGACTATCTCATGGGGATCTGCTCCAAGCCATCTGCAGTCCTCTATATACCATTCATACGCCTCTATCATCGGTCTTTTGTTTACAGGATCGGTATCGTCGAAGCGGAGGATGAACTTCCCGCCATACATCTTCACGTACTCTGAGTTGATTATTATCCCGCGTGCGCTTCCGAGTGTTGGGGGGCCGTTCGGGTTCGGCGCGAAACGCATGACGACTCCCCCCTCTGTTCCCTCTAAAGGCTGCAGCCCCTTTGCAGGCTCCTTTCTGGCGCTTATCTCCTCGATGAGCTCTGGCGCGATCTCTCTGAGCCTGGCCTCCCACTGCTCAGGGCTCATCTGCTCTATATCCCTGAGCACGCTGGCTATTAGCGGAGCTATCTCCCTGGCTCTGGGCCTGAGATCGGGGCGTTCCCCCATGAGCTTGCCCATGACAGCCCCGTGGTTGGGTGCTGATCTGTATTTGACAGCGTTCTGCAGCGCGAACTTCTCTATCAATTCCCTGATCTCTTCTGTCACCGGACTCCTCCTGGCTTTGCTCTTGGCCTCCGCTAGAAATTGCCACCTACTTTAGACCATCGCTTTTCAGCGCGTCGCGTATCATCCTCGCATGATCAAATGCAAGCTCAGGCAGCTCATCAGGCCTGAATAGCTGCACATCAGCCGCGTCCGATCCGGATCTGAGCTCACCACTGCCATCAGCGAGGTAGCATACTGAGACAACATGCCCCCTGGGATCGCGGTCAGGATCGGAGTAAACGCCAACCAGCTTCACAAGAGATGCGTCCACCCCGGTCTCCTCCATGACCTCTCTCCGCGCGGCATCCTCCACAGTCTCACCGATCTCAACAAAACCCCCAGGAAGCGCATAGCACCCCCTGAACGGGGGGTTCCTGCGACGGATGAGGACTATCCCATCATCCATCCTCAATACAACATCAACCGCGAGCAGCGGCGTCTGTGTTCTTGAACGGATATCGGCCATTCGACCATCTCCACTAGATCCTGTATATGGAATATCAGCATTTCTTTCCCATGAGGTGCTATGTTGAATAATGTTTGAGAATCCGATAGCATGGACCTATAGTATTCCGTATAAGTTGATATAATATTGCACTTCACATAAAATCATCTATGAAGTATGACACATCCAGTAGCTTTTAAATGGATTCACATGAAGCGACGCAAAGGACTATAATTCATACAAATTACAATTACAGTAAAAATCGATAGCTTTCGACCTTTTAGGTCTCAATTATTCTACACAGCACATGAGGCCGATTCAGGGCCGCGCAGCACCATGGCAATTGTGATGCCTATCGAGCACGATCCCCTGGATGGAGATGTCCGAATAAGGAAGATATGCTCACAATAATAGCATCCACAAGCCTCTCGAATATCTGGCTCAGAACTCTTATTCGGACAGGTCCACATGCACAACAGAATATGCCATATAGTAGGTAATACAAAAGGACGCCACTGAGATCAGAGGCGTTCCGATTGACAATAGAGGGCGAGCTGGGCAGGTTGAAGGTCGGAGATGTGTACCCCGTCAGGCTCATGGGGATAATCAACCTGAGCGCTGAGTCTTTCTACAAGGGATCCGTCTCCACGCCTGAGAGCGCGGCATCCTTCGCCAGGAGGATGACAGAGGAAGGCGCCGAGGTGATAGATGTCGGAGCCGTATCCACAGCGCCCGGCTCTCCTTTCATTTCAGAGGATGTGGAGCGCGAGAGGCTTTTCCCCGCTCTTGAGAACATCCTGGATAATGTAGATGTCGAGGTCTCCGTTGACACCCAGAGAGCATCGATAGCAGATCTTGCTCTGTCGAGGGGCGCAAGCTGCATCAACGATGTCTCATGTCTGAGGGATCCCCTGATGGCAGAGGTCGTCGCGGAGCATGATGCATCGCTGCTCGTCATGGCCTCAAAGGATAGGCCCGGGGATCTCCTGGAGCTGAAAGATATAATTCCCAGGCTCGCAGCGACTGTCAGCACCGCTGTGGATAAGGGAGTCGATCCCAGAAAGATTCTGGTCGATCCGGGGATCGGTCGGTGGATCCCTGGAAAGACATACGAGTACGATCTCGCGATTCTGGACCGGATGAGGAGCCTGCGCTCACTTAGGAAGCCCATAGTCGCAGCCGTCTCCAGGAAGTCTTTCATCGGCGCTGTTCTCGATCTGAGGGACCCTGCTGAGAGGCTGACAGGATCGATAGCTGCAACTGCCATAGCTGTTTACAACGGGGCACATGTGGTGAGGACACACGACGTCGCTGCCTGCAGGGACGCGGTCAGGATCGCCCAGGCTGCCCGTGGAAGGCAGATGCGCTCCGGAAGTGTGGAGCTGCTCCAGGTCGCAGGCTCGGCCGAGGAGCTGAGGTGTCTCCTTGACTGGGTCGATGTCGATCCGGGAGCTCATGATATACTCTGGAAGAAGGGCTCTTTTATGGCGGTTGCTGTTGAGGGCATAACACCCATGGAGGCTCTGGTCATAAAGCAGGAGATGCTGGCTGCGGGTGGAGATGCTGCGGTGCCCAGGGGTGCTCTGAGGTGTGATCACTCAGCAAACAGAGCTGTGATATTCGGAACGCTGGCTCAGATCGAGAGGCTTGTGAGAAAGCTCAGGCTTCAGCCGTTCCGTTTACCGGCAATCGCGAGCGAGATAGAGCGCGTCCTCTGCACAGATGTAGGCAAATACAGGATCGCTGACGATCAAATCACGCCCTCCAGTCGCATGGGGTGAGATGTTGGAGATCTTCGGGATAAAGACCGGTCTTCTGAAGCCCGGCGAGGATATCATAGAATCTCTCAGGAGGGGGCTTGATGGGGCCGGCATAAAGCTCATGGATGGAGATGTGATCGTCGTCTCTGAGAGCTTCGTTGCGACCGGTGAGGGACGCGTGGTCTCTCTCGCCGGTATCACCCCCAGTGCCCGTGCGATCTCCCTCGCCTCCAGGTACGAAAAGGATCCTGCAGAGATGGAGCTCATCCTCAGGGAGTCCGATGAGATACTTGGCGGAATACCTGGTGTCGTTCTGACACTCAAAGACGGTTTTCTTTACCCGAACGCAGGAGTTGATCATTCAAATGCGCCTCCAGGGCATGTGGTTCTCCTGCCATCAGACCCCAAGAAGGCGGCCTCAAGAATAAGGAACGCTCTCTCGAACGGCGCCAGGATAGGCGTGATCATAGGGGACAGCAGAACACACCCACTCCGTCTCGGATGCGTCGGCGTTGCGCTCGCATGCGATGGCATTCTCCCTGTGGAGGACGCACGCGGAAGAAAGGATCTCTACGGAAAACCTCTGAAAATAACGGTCAAGGCTGTGGCCGACAACCTCGTATCTGCTGCGCAGCTTGTCATGGGCGAGGGGGATGAGGGGATTCCTGCGGTCGTGATACGGGGAGCGCCGGTTGAGCTTTCTGATTCGGGACCGGTTGCGATACCGAACATACCGCCGCACGAGTGCATGTACATCGGCGTTCTGAGATCGATACCGCGTCCGTACACAGGCGAGTACGATGATCTCATCAAATCAGCTATCGATGCCAGGAACCAGGCATACGCCCCTTACTCGAAGTTCAGGGTCGGAGCTGCAGTCCTGTGCAGAAGCGGCAGGATCTACAAAGGCGCAAATGTGGAGAACGCATCATCTGGCGTCGGAATATGCGCTGAGAGGGCCGCGATAGCCAGCGCAGTGGCTGCGGGTGAGAGGGAGCTCGTAGCGCTTGCCATCGCCGGAGAGCTGCCGAAGCCCATCACGCCCTGTGGTATATGCAGGCAGATGATGGTCGAATTTGGGGATATGGACGTCGTGATGGTCGGATCAGATGGCGATGCGCTGATGGTGAGGGCGAGCGAACTGCTGCCGGACGCCTTCACCCTCGCATGCGGATCGAGATGCTCAGATCCGGGAAGCATCCGCAGATATGGCTGATCCCAGTGATTTAGCTGGGTTGTGGGTGTGTGATGGGAAAATACCATCGCTCTTATGCATTCAGCAACTTGGAGGCCATGCAGGCCGGTTGCTGAATGGACTCATTCGCTTGCCAGGCCTTCGGCTCAGTCGAAGATAAGTCGAAACGAGCGCATAGCATGATTGCTGCCTCTTCAAGTCATCAGATGATAAGAGCGAATGCCTTTCATGCGTCATCAGTTAAGATCGACATGTGTAGATTTGGACTTAATAGTCTTATCTAGCCTCGGTACTGCTATCAGGACTCGAGTCCACAGGCGGTCGATTTGAATCAAACTCTCCACTATGGGGAGATCTCAATTTGTCAAATTTCATGGTCAATATATTTACATAAGACCCTTAACCGACGACCAATGGAATGCCTTTATGTCACGAAAATTATGCTCGATCGAGATCCCTGTAAATCGTGGACATCAGCCGCAGAGAAATATGAAGGGCCCTGTTCAGTTCTCGCCAGCTTTTCAGAAGGATGCGCAGGTATTTATCAACCATTGGCGGATCCTTCCTGCAATGCAGGAACCGCTGGTCTTTGCCCTGGGCAGGATAGAGAATCTGATCCATCATGTGAGTCTAGACCCGGAGAGGGGCGCTGGCAGGGTTATAACGAACAGGTCCCTTGTGGCCAGGGAGGATCTTCATGAGACGCTTGAGATTTTCAAAGATGCGATAGACAGCGATCTTGCGGTCTCTCCCCTGATCAGGCTCGAGGAAGCTGGGGAGAGGTTCAGGATATACACAGTCTGCAGCATGACCATAGACGGGTATCTCATAAAGCACGGGATACCTGTTCGCCCGAAGGGCGGCGGGCTCATAGAGGTGATAGACAGAGAGACGGTGCGTTTCACGGATATGATAATGTACTGGGCCACGACCATAGACCCACTTGACCTTCTCATAGCTCAGGAGCTGACCGGCATATGTGATATGATGCGCACCGGAACCGGAAGAATACTCGGAAATCTGCATGAGGCTCCGATGCTCTCCCGCGATACGATAGAGGATCTGCTTGATGAACTGAGAGAGGCAGGGATCATGGGGGTTGTGGAGCTCGGCGAGCCGAACATGGAGGTTCTGGGAATGCCTGTGGAGCGCGATCATCTCGGGATGGCGCTCGTTGGCGGCACAAACCCTGCTGCGGCCGCGGTCGAGCTCGGTCTTGATATCGAGACAGAGTCCATATCGGGGCTCACCGATATCTCTGAGATGTGCCACATAGAGGATCTGATGGATCGCATGCTCTGATCCCAGTCACCATCTCGAAGAAACACCTCCTTCAGAGGACTGCTCAATGTGGAGTTGTGAAGTGCCTGATGTGATCGCATATCGTGAATGCAGAGTTCTTGCGCCGGGATGCCAGCGTCTCTCTTCATGTCAGGCTGGATCGTCCTCTTCTGAATATCAGCTTCCAAGCCTCGAACCAGAGCACGCTCGCGAAGGCCAGAGCGAGGCATATCACGATGTCGTTTGGGTGCAGGTGGCCGAAATGGAACATCTCCCTCAGCGGTGTCACGTATAGTATCATCGAGAGCAGAAGCACAGTCCCCCCAAAGATCATCCAGAGCGCAGAGTTTCTGCTCTTCATGCTCTGGATTATCGTCTGAGACCAGGATCTGTTTATGAGTATGAGAAAGAGATTTGCCAGAACAAGTGTTGTGAAGATCAGAGCTCTGGCCCCGTCCAAATCTCTCCCGGAGCTCATAAGGTAAACTGCAGAGAGCACTGCAAGAACGCTGATCCCCTGAAGAGCACCCAGGGCGATCACACTGGTGCTGAAGAGAGAGGCTTCTGGATCCATAGGGGGCCTGGACATTATATCGATCTCCTCAGCCTCAGCCTCGAATGCTATCGAGCAGGCAGGATCTATCACGAGCTCCAGGAAGGCTATGTGAATCGGAAGGAGGAGCAGTGGCTGGCCGAGAGCCACAGGCAGTATGGACATGCCCGCGATCGGAACATGGATCGCCAGTATGTACGCAGTCGCCTTTCGGATGTTGTCAAAGATCCTCCTGCCCAGACGTATCGCTCTGACTATTGAGGAGAAGTCGTCGTCCAAAAGCACGATATCCGCAGACTCGCGGGCCACATCCGTGCCCCTCGATCCCATGGCGATGCCTATGTGGGATGCTTTAAGAGCAGGAGCGTCATTTACCCCATCTCCGGTCATCGCAACTATCTCCCCATCTCTCTTCAGGAGCTCGACAAGCCTGAGCTTCTGCTCGGGAACCATCCTCGCGAAGACGTTTGCCTCTCTCAGGCGTTTTGAGAGATCTTCATCGCTCATCGACTCGATCTCAGGTCCGGTCAGCACAGAGCCAGGGTGAAGATTGATGGCGGATGCGATTGAAGATGCAGTGACAGGATGGTCTCCTGTGATCAGCATCACCCTCACGCCCGCTCTCTGGCATTCATTTACCGCATCAGGGACGCCTGGCCTGATGGTATCTGAGAAGCCGAGCAATCCCAGAAACTGAAAGTCGAACCCGTGCTGTCCATCCGGCAGCTTCGATTCCGGGATCGCGGCTCGGGCAACCCCCAGAACGCGCAGCCCCTCTGCTGCCATCCTCTCCACAACTTCGCTGAGCTCCTCAATCTGTTCCCTGTCGATATGGCAGAGATCGAATATCGATTCCGGCGCTCCCTTTGCAGCTATGACATACTCATCCCCTCGCATCCAGACCATCGACATCGCGAGAATCTCATCTGTGAGCGGATACTCCTGTACAAAGGTCCAGTCGTCGTGGATGTGTTCCGTCCCGTTGAGTTTCCTCCTCCCGAGCTCCTGGAGTGCGATCTCCATCGGGTTGAATGGATCCCTCCTGCCGGCGAGGATCCCGAACTCAACGACATCGTGAACCTCCTCAGGAAGCACCTCATCCACATCGTAGATCCTGCCTCTGGCGAATATCTTCCTTACACGCATCCTGTTCAGGGTCACAGTGCCGGTCTTGTCGGTGCAAAGGACGGTGACGGATCCAAGGGTCTCTATGGCCGAGAGGTTTCTGGTCAGGACATTTATCCTGGAGAGCCTCCAAGCGCCAAGAGCGAGAAAGATAGTGAGGACAACAGGAAACTCCTCAGGAAGTATCGCCATGGTGAGCGTTATACCTGCCAGAATACCGCCAAGAAGATCGCCGGTCTCGAGCGCATACGCTATCAGAAGGACTGTGCTCAGGGCGAGCCCGAAAATTGTGAGCCTGCGGACCATCGATCGCATCTCACCCTTGAGCCTGCTCTCCTCGATCTCTATGCTCTTGAGAGACGCACCTATCCTTCCCATCAGCGTCCTGGAGCCGGTGGCGACCACTCTGGCCAGCCCCCTGCCCTGAACGACAAGCGTGCCGGAGTAGACGAAGGGCAGCCCGTCTCCACCAGGGGGCATGACCTCAAGATGCTCCTGATATTCGCAGGAGATCTTCCTGACGGGCATCGATTCTCCCGTCAGTATCGACTCATCCACCAGGAGGCTGGTGCAGGAGATCACTGCAGCATCCGCCGGCACCCTGTCCCCCTCCTCAAGAACGATGAGGTCTCCGCGGACGACCTCCCGCCCGGGGATTCTCATCGGCAGCCCATCCCTTATCACCAGAGCCCTCGGGCTCGAGAGAGCCCTCAGAGCATCCAGAGCGCCCTCTGCCCTCCTCTCCTGGTAGAGTGTTATGGAGATCACCACAATCACGAAGAATATCAGAATCAGCGCCTCCCTGTGGTCTCCCAGGAGAAGGTAAATGCCTCCGCAGGCCATGAGCAGGGATATCATCGGCTCCTTCAGAACCTCCATAGCGATGGACGCAAGCCCACGCCTCCTCTCAGAGGGGAGCTCGTTGTAACCGTCCTCCTGAAGCCTCCTCTCCGCCTCAGCTGCCGAGAGACCTGCAGCTTTGATCTCCATGCCAATCACTTGCCTGAGATGCTTTTCAGGCAGCTCATGAGCCGTTCTCTGTCAGGGGTCCTCGCCAGAGATGCCAGCATCGAGACCACGAGAACCAGCGCGACAACTCCGAGGGCGAATGTGACCGGTATCTCATACACATCTGATAGAAGCATCTTGATGCCCACGAATATCAGTATGAGTATCACACCGTGGTTGAGGTAGTGGAACATGTGCGCGCAGGCGGCAAGAGCAAAGTAGAGGGCTCTCAGCCCGAGCACCGCAAAGACGTTTGATGTGTAGACCACAAAGGGATCAACTGTGACAGCAAAGACTGCAGGGATCGAGTCCACTGCGAATACCAGGTCTGTCACCTCAACCGCGATCAGGACTATCAGGAGCGGGGTGGCCATGGTTCTGCCGTATGCTCTGGTGATGAACCTGCCCCCCTCGTAGTGATCTGTCGCCGGTATAACGCCTCTGAACATCCTCACGACCGGGTTTTTGTCAGGGTGCACGCTGGATTCCCGCTGCAGGGCCATCTTGATCCCCGTCACGATGAGAAATGCCCCGAACAGGTAGGTGATCCAGTCGAAGTGCTCTATCAGTGTCAGACCGGTCGCTATGAATAATGCTCTCATGAGGAGCGCAACGACGATGCCCCAGAAGAGGACCCTGTACTGATGTGTCTCGGGTACCTGAAAGTAGCTGAATATCATCAGGAAGACAAAAAGGTTGTCGACGCTCAGCGATCTCTCTATGAGATAGCCTGCCAGAAACTCGATCGCCCTGTCCTGGCCGTGCCAGAAAAATATTACTATGTTGAACAAGAGCGCAATTGCTGTCCAGATCCCGCTCCAGATCAGCGACTCCTTCACCGTTATAACGCTCGATCTTCTGTGGAAGACTCCCAGATCAACTGCGAGAAGCAGAATGACGAAAACGCCAAAGCCGATCCAAAGCACAACCTGGTTCGATGTCAAGGGGACACATCCGTCGGAATTTTGCGATTTGACGAAACCACAATACGTATTCGCCGATATTTAAGACCTTTCCATTGCGGTCAGTGTACAGCGCAGGAAAACTATGCGAAGGCCTCTTACAGCACGTAGGCCGGCTGCAGTCATTCCGCACGTATGCTTGGCACTACGTGACCAGCTCATGGTCTCGAATCACTGAGGAAATGGCGCTGGGTCGCAGTACTCTGGTGGGATGCAGCACGAATGATTGATTGGAACTCAGTTATTCCACCTGTTGAGGATGTGATCAAAACGATGGTCTCTCCGGCCACGAATGATGTGAAACTCAGTTATTCGAGCTGAGTACCCGAGACCGTGCTCTCATAACACGGACCGCTCGAAACTGTTACATAGCGATCTGTCGCAGGTATGCGCAGGATGTGACCTTCTTGAGGGTTGTGGTGTACTACAATGGAGAGTTCGGCGAGAGGGTAGTCGGCAATCTTCTCAACTACCCTGGATTCTGCATCTCATGTGGTGAGGCGTGCACTCAGTGCAGAAGCGGAAAGTACAGCGGAGCCGAGGATATCGTGGCGGTTGTTGAGATGCCAGATCCATCATCTCTCGGAGATTTCATAGACGATGTCGAGCCGCTGCTTCCTGCGGTTCCAGAGGCGGATATCGCGATAGTCATAAATGTGCATCCTGACATACTCTTCGGTTTGCTCCCAAAAATGAAGGATGCCGGGATCAAGGGGATAATCGGATGCTCAGAGAGCCCGAAGGATATGCCCATGGGGCTCAGACTCCAGGTATCCAGGGCTGCGGAGGAGCTGGGGCTGGAGGCCGCATTCTCCAAGCCGTTCTGTGCCATGCGGCCTGATCCTCTTAAGCCGAACATAGCAGCGTTCCTCAAGAGAGCGATGATCGGCGAGCCTGAGCTGGAGATTGTGCTCCAGAAGGGCAGAGAGGGGAAGGATGTGATTGCCGCAGCCAATGTCATCAGATCTGCCCCATGCGGATCGACGTGGTTCGTGGCCAAGCGGCTGATCGGGGTGGAGAAGGACGATCCCAGGCTGCATGAGAGGATCTCGGAGGCCCACCATGCATATCCATGCACCGCGAGCATGGACCGGGATCCTGAGATTGGAGATACCGTGCTGCACAGGGCTGGGTACATAATAAGGGATAAGGTCGAGGAGGCGCTCAGTAGAGCCGTGTCCGGGTAAGATTTTTGTAATATCCTGTGGTATGCAGAATCATGATATTTCAAATTCAACATGCTCTCGCGGTGATGCTTGTGAGCGAAGGCGCTGCGGAGGCCAGGAGATGGCTCGAGAAGGGCAACTCGCACTTCAACTCGGGAAGATATGAACAGGCTCTGGAGGCATACGATCGCGCTTTAGAGCGAGACCCGACAATCGTGGACGCCTGGAACAACCGCGGCATCGCTCTGTCGTACATGGGAAGATATGAGGACGCTCTGAAGAGCTACGATGAGGCGCTCAGGCTCGATCCGAACCATGCGTTCGCCTGGAACAACAAGGGCATGGCCCTGGGATCGATGAGAAGGTACCAGGAGGCTCTCGCCTGCTTCGACAGGGCCCTCGAGATCGATGCGTACTTCATAGGCGCGTGGTACAACAAAAGCCATGCCATGGCAGCTCTCGGCAGAGCAAGGGAGGCGCGGGCTGCGATGATCACAGCAAAGACCCTCGAAAGCGCAGCGAAAAGATGCAGGTGAATCACAGTCTTGCTCTCGGCCATCTGATGAATTGTCCGCAGAAGCACTGCCTTTTCATGCGCTCCTCTCGGGTGAATTAGTGCTCACAATCAGTCGCACTGGCCTTCAAGCTGCTGCAAGAGCGTCTGCAGCCTCTGTGCCCATCGGTGGGGCTTCAGGATTAGCTATATATCCATGCTTTGATTCTATACTGCGTTGCCCTTTTGCGGGACAGTAGGGTAGCCTGGTCCATCCTCGAGCGTTTGGGACGCTTGGACCGCGGTTCGAATCCGCGCTGTCCCATCATATGACCACAATCTCTCCGCAAGGGCTGCAGGCTCTCCTGATATCGTCCAGAGGTGCGCCCGGGAAGTGATCGAGGATGCATATATCTGAGGGACTCACAGCCGAGAAGAGCTTTCGTACATCTCCATGGTACACCTCTATCTCGCATGCACCCCTTGCGCGTCCGACAAGCCTGGGAATGCTCCCCACCTGCACCTGCTTCTCTCCACGATTGAAGATCTCTATGCTGTCTATGCCCAGGATATCCCTGTTGGCCTCAAGGTTGATAAGCACGTTCTCGATCGCTGGCAGCCATATGTCGTTCATCACGACCCTCTTCGCGCCAGCTAGGGCGCAGACAAGACCAAGAGTTCCGGGCCCACAGAGACCATCGACCACGCTTCTTCCCACGATCCTCAGGTCCTCCAGGATCCGTATCTTCGGGTAGTTCTCTCTGGGGAACTCCACGTGTATCTTCGACTGGTTTTTGTATATCACCAGGTCGCCGTAGATGCTCTGGATGACGTCACAGCGCATGTCGCAGCCGGAGAGCAGCTCCCATGTGTGTCCTTTTTTATCGACAACGCCAGGTATGTGTCTGCTGCGCCTGATCACGCCCTTGACCTCAGGGATTTCAAGGAGTCTTGATGCAGCAGTTCTGTTCACCCTGTCCATCAGCAGTATGAGCTGGGAATCACCGAGGCGTGGAGGATACGGCAGAGGGTAGCCTATCTCTGTCATCGGCGAGCCCACGCTCCGGAGAGGCTCGCGATCGTCGCGAAGACCTTCCTCCACGAGGAGATCCATCGCCTCGAGCATGACCAGATCCAGCGGAGCTTTTCCGCAATGCTCGCACCTCTCCAGCCCCTTTGTCTGGAGAGATCTTCGTGGTGCTTTTTTATCAATATGCGGATCATTTTTGCATTCACAACATGCCATGTAAACATGATCTATGGATTTCAGAACATGCGCCGCCGGCCTTACGCATCGTCCTCCACATGATGGGCAGTCCATGGAGAGAGTTGATCGATGCAGATATGTAACGCTTTCCTGGCTCCAGACCAGAAGATTTCTAAATACGAAGCGCTTAGGCCCGAAGAAGGTGGTTGTAAGATGGCACAGAGAGGCATTAGGGAGTTTGATGCTAAGAGGCTGCTGGCCAGGTTCCTCCCAGAATACCTCGATGATTTCGACTACAAGGGAGAGGTTGCCCTGATCGGGCCGGAGACCGATCTGGACCGCACGGTCTCCGAGAATCCCTGGATCCTCGAGAAGAGGCTTGTGGTGAAGCCCGACCAGCTCTTCGGAAAGAGGGGTGTCCACGGGCTTGTCCTGCTTAACGCCTCATGGGACGATGTCAGGGAGTATCTGAGCAAAAACATGAAGAGAGAGGTGACAATAGGCGGCGTCAGGGGCATCCTGGACCACTTTCTGGTTGAGCCTTATGTGCCTCACGAGAATGAGTTCTATGTGGCCATAAGCTCGGATCGCGATGGAGACACCATCTACTTCTCTACACAGGGAGGCGTCTGCGTGGAGGAGAACTGGGACAGGGTCGTTCAGATGCACGTCGACATTCTGGATGGCATCGATGCCGCTGATATAAGATCAAAACTCCCGGCCTCTCTTGATGTGGATATGATGGCAGGTTTCATCGAGGCGCTCTTCAGGTTCTATGTTGATCTCGGATTTGCCTACCTGGAGATCAACCCATTCACAGTCGTGGATGGGAAGATAATTCCGCTCGACATGGTCGCGAAGCTGGATGATGCGGAGGAGTTCTGGTGCAGGAAGAAGTGGGGTGATCTCGTATTTCCGGAGCCCTTCGGCAGGAGCCTGACACCTGAGGAGCTCTTCATAAAGGAGATAGATGCGAAGACAGGCGCATCACTGAAGCTCACGATACTGAATCCGAAGGGAAGGGTGTGGACGATGGTTGCAGGCGGCGGGGCCAGTGTGATATACACTGATACGATATGCGATCTCGGCTTTGCTGGAGAGCTGGCGAACTACGGCGAGTACAGCGGCGATCCGAGCACTGAGGATACATACCATTACACAAAAACGATACTCGATCTCATGACCAGGGAGAAGGATCCGAGGGGAAAGGTGCTGCTCATCGGCGGTGCGATAGCGAACTTCACGGATGTCGCGAGCACCTTCAAGGGCGTCGTCATGGCCCTGAGGGAGTACAGAGACAGGCTCAGGGAGAACAACGTCAGGATATATGTGCGCAGAGGCGGGCCGAACTACGAGGAGGGCCTGAGGATGATGCGGGAGCTCGGCAACGAGCTTGGCATACCCATAGAGGTCTACGGCCCTGAGACGCACATGACCAGGATCGTGCCTCTGGCACTGAGGGGGGAATGAGACATGAGCTCGAGACCTGATTACATCCTCTTCGACAGAAACACAAAGGCTTTCGTTTACGGTTACCAGGTGAACGCAATCCAGAGAATGCTTGATTTCGATTACATTTGTCAGAGAGATGCTCCCAGCATCGCGGCCATAATAAACCCCAGCAGGTCCGGGATACACAAGGCCTTCTGGGGGACGAAGGAGATCCTCCTTCCGATGTACAGGACGATCGCGGAAGCTGCTGAGAAGCATCCAGATGCTGATGTGATGGTCAACTTCGCGTCCCACAGATCCGCGTTCGATACGACGATGGATGCTCTTAGGGAGAACACAATAAGAACTGTTGCGATTATAGCAGAGGGAGTGCCTGAGAGACACGCCAGGATAATCGGGGCGACCGCGAGAAGAGCGGGTAAGGTGATAATCGGGCCTGCCACTGTTGGAGGCCTGGCAGCAGGCGCCTTCAGGATAGGCAACACCGCGGGAACGATAGAGAACATCATCGCATGCAAGCTCTACAGGCCTGGATGTGTGGGGTTCGTCTCAAAGTCAGGAGGCATGCTCAACGAGGCGTTCAACATCATCTCCAGGAACTCGAATGGCGTTTATGAGGGAATAGCGATCGGCGGCGACAGGTACCCCGGCTCCAGCATGCTGGATCACATACTCAGGTATGAGGCAAATCCGGATATAGCGATGATCGCGTGTTTGGGCGAGCTCGGAGGTGAGGACGAGTACAGGATCGTCGATGCTCTCAACGAGGGAAGGATAACAAAGCCGCTTGTCGCGTGGGTTACAGGAACATGCGCGCCATTCCTGCCTGCGAGCGTCCAGTTCGGGCATGCTGGCGCAAAAGCAGATACAGCGAAGGAGACCGCACAGGAGAAGAACCGCGCGCTGAAAGAGGCAGGAGCACATGTCCCCGAGTCCTTCGATGGATATGGTGATGAGATAAGAAAGGTTTACGAGAAGCTCCTTTCAGAGGGCAGGGTCAGAGAGGTTGTCGAGCCGCGGGTTCCGAGCATACCGGTGGATTACAGCAAGGCCCTCTCGACCGGAATGATAAGAAGGCCCACAACGTTCATCTGCACGATTTCGGACGATCGCGGCGAGGAGGTTCTTTACGGTGGAATTCCTCTGAGCGAGGTGCTCGAGAGGAATATGGGGATCGGTGGGGTGATCGGCCTCCTCTGGTTCAAGAAGGTGCTCCCTGATTATGCAGCCAGGTTCATAGAGCTCGTTCTCCAGATAGTCGCAGATCACGGGCCATCTGTCTCCGCGGCGCACAATGCAATCGTCGCATCATGCGCTGGCAAGGATCTCATATCCTCCCTGGCAAGCGGCCTGCTCACGATAGGCCCGAGGTTCGGAGGAGCGATTGATGATGCAGCAAGGGAGTTCAAGAGGGCATACGACTCCGGTCTCACCCCCGAGCAGTTTGTGAATGAGATGAAGAGGAAGGGCGTGAACATACCGGGCATCGGGCACAGGATCAAGAGCGTCAAAAACCCTGACAAGAGGGTACAGCTCCTGATCGATTACGCAAAGAGGCACTTCGCCAGGACGGATCTCCTGAACTACGCGCTCCAGGTCGAGGCGATAACCACAGCTAAGAAGGGCAATCTGATCCTGAATGTCGATGGATGCATAGGCATACTCTTCCTGGATCTGATGGCATCCTGCCCGGTATTCACACAGCAGGATATAGATGATGTCCTGAAGTACGGATACCTCAACGGGCTCTTCGCGCTGGGCAGGACGATCGGGATCATAGGGCACATCCTGGATCAGAAGCGCCTGGGCGCAAGGCTGTACCGCCATCCGTCAGAGGATATAGCATTCATGCTGCCAGAGCACTAGGCTCTGGCGGTTTTTATGCAAGGCGCCCTCCAGGAGATGTTGCTGAGGTTCACGCTTATTCTTTGAAGCGGTTGGCAGAGCTCGCCTCTCCGGCGACCCAACCATATGAGTCTTTCCTTCTCTCCAGAAGCCATTTCAGTATCACTCTTATGTGCATAGCAACTTGCAGAGCATGCAATGTAGTCGCTGAAAGCATTCATTCGTCGAAACGAACGCATAGCATGACCCCTGCTCCCTTTGGGCAAGTCATCAAATGGATAAGAGCGTTCAGTATTATGATTCATGCATCATCGGTTAAGATCGACATGTGTAGAATTGAACTTCGCTCTTATGTGTTTGGCAACTTGCGGGTCGTGCAATATGGCTGCTGAACGCACTTATTCATTTACCTAGAATATATAGCAAGCCCAGTGCTTCTATTGGGCAAGTTAACATATGGATAAGAGCGTTGAACTTTAATAGTCTTATCTCGCCTCAGTAATGCTATCAGGACTCGAGTACACAGGCTGTCGATTTGAATCAAACTCTCCACTATGGGGAGATCTCAATTTGTCAAATTTCGTGATCACTATATTTACATAAATCCTCAACCGATGACCAATGTATTATGATTCAGATAGAGTTTTAAAATTCACAGATGGCCTCTCCATGTACAGATATCGCTGAGTCCAGCAGGATGGCTGCCCGGCAGCATGATACTGTGAAAGCGACTCCTGCAAGGCTGTCCGGTGATTCGAGAACACGGCCTTCTTCCAATGGCGCGGCCGGGGTTACACACATGGCAAATATAATGCCATACAAAAAATTATTATACATCAAACTGCAGAAATCATCATGTCAGAATGAAGAGGTCTCCTGAATGAGAAAACACGCTATTGTTCTTGTCATGATGGTGGTGATATTATGCCTCTGCATCTGTGCACAGAACAGTGAAAAATTGAGCACAGTTCTGCCCATTGCGCGCCTTCTTGAGGTCTCAAAGAGTGCTTCATCACATATCATAGGCGTGGGCTGCAATCTGCTCGGAGAGCTCGCGACCAGAGCAGGAGCAGCGATATCAGCGATCTCTCTGGAGATCTTGAAAATTTTGATCAAAGTCGCATCTGGCCTGGACGCAAGGTTCCAGTCAGTGCTCCACAGACCCATAATCTGAGAGGCTTATGAAGATAGAGGGAGCCTCCAGATCTGCCAAGACCACCAGCGATTCGAGCCTGCAACTCAAACTGGTATGAAGAAGGGGATAGATCCGCCCGTCCGGGAGTAGCAATAGCAGCGGTGACGAGCGGTTAAGCTAGTAGTAGCTGTACAGATATGAAGCCATTAGCCATGCAGTGCGAAAGTATTCGGTGGCACCATGCGATCTACCTGAGTTCCCCATTTTTAGGAGTATGGAGTCGGGACATCTCGATTCGTGATTCCTATCCATTGGTCATCGGTTAAGGATTTTCTGAAATATATTGGCCATGAAATTTGACAAATTGAGATCTCCCCCATAGTGGAGAGCTTGATTCAAATCGACAGCCTGTGAACTTGAGTCCTGATAGCATTACTGAGGCGAGATAAGACTATCAAGTCCAATTCTACACATGTCGATCTTAACCGATGACGCATGGATGCCTATCAGGCTTCGCTCAATTTCGGGTTAAACCTGGGATGGTATCCCGGTTTCAGACGCTTCAGTGCCCAAATGTGGGGAGCTAAGGATCAAAAGAGAGGTTCACCGGGTTTCGTCGCCTGTGAGTACGGTCTTCTCGATCTGGAAGCCACGCCGTAAACCCCAGAGCAAGATTTGAGGTCTACGCCGCGGATGAAATCCACTCAGCTGCCGCCAAACATCTCCATTATCTTCAGGTAATCCTTAAGCGTCTCCGGTGGCATGTGTGGTTTTATGTTCTGATATGCCCTGTCGAAGTGATCCCTTCTCACCAGGATCTGAGCAAGCAGCAGTGACTCACGCTTCATGCCTGGCTGGATCCTCTCCCGCAGGGCGAGCATGCCTGCCTCTCTGCAGATCATCTCTATGTCCGCGCCGGTGTATCCCTCTGTTCTGGCAGCTAGCTCATCGATATCCACATCATCCGCCACCGGCATCCTTCGCATGTATATCTCGAATATCTTCTTTCGCGCAGCGCGGTCAGGCATCGGTATGTATATCATCCTGTCGAACCTTCCGGGCCGCAGGAGCGATGGGTCTATCAGATCCGGCCTGTTCGTGGCTGCGAGAACCACGACATCCTTCAGCTCAACAAGGCCGTCGATCTCGGTGAGCAGCTGGCTCACGACTCTTTCTGTGACGTTAGAGTCCCTGCCGGAGTCCCTCGCGGGGACTATCGAATCTATCTCATCGAAGAATATCAGCGCAGGCGCTGCCTGCTTTGCCTTCCTGAAGACCTCACGGACGGCGCGCTCTGACTCGCCCACCCACTTGCTCATGAGCTCCGGTCCCTTTATGCTTATGAAGTTGAGCTGGGACTCTGTTGCGACCGCCCTGGCGATCATGGTCTTTCCTGTACCTGGAGGACCATAGAGGAGGATGCCCCGGGGAGGTCTTATCCCCACGGCCTCGAACGCCTCAGGGTACATTATCGGCCATTCCACAGCCTCCCTCAGCGCCTGCTTCGCCTCCTCCAGGCCGCCGATGTCAGACCAGTGGACCTCGGGGATCTCCACAAGAACCTCGCGCATCGCGCTCGGCTCGATCTTCTTCATCGCGGCGAGGAAATCCTCGCGGCTCACCTTCAGCTGATCCAGGATCTCAGGCGGGATCTCCTCCTCGACATCAAGGTCTGGAAGGATACGGCTTATCGTGTGCATCGCAGCCTCCTTGCAGAGGGATGCGAGGTCTGCTCCAACAAATCCATGAGTCATCTCGGCGATCTCGCTCAGATCCAGGGATTCCTCGAGCGGCATGCCTCTCGTATGCACATAGAGGATCTCCAGCCTGCCGTTCTTGTTTGGTATCCCTATCTCGACCTCCCGGTCGAACCTGCCGCCACGCCGCAGAGCAGGATCGAGGGCGTTTGGGCGGTTTGTCGCAGCGATCACGATCACCTCTCCCCTGGATGTGAGCCCATCCATGAGTGAGAGGAGCTGTGCGACAACCCTCCTCTCGAGATCGCCCAGAACCTCCTCCCTCTTGGGGGCTATCGAGTCTATCTCATCGATGAAGATTATCGATGGCGCGCTCTTCTGCGCATCCTCGAAGATCTGCCTTAGCCGCTGTTCGCTCTCACCGTAGTACCTGGACATTATCTCCGGTCCGGATATGGCTGTGAATGTCGCGTCGGTCTCGCTTGCTACAGCCCTGGCGATGAGCGTCTTGCCGGTGCCAGGAGGGCCGTGGAGCAAGACTCCTTTTGGAGGCGTTATGCCGAGCTTCTGGAATACCTCAGGATGCCTGAGAGGCAGCTCAACCATCTCACGTATCGCTCTTATCTCCCTGCTCAGGCCGCCGATATCCTCGTAGGTGACATCTCTGTACTGGAATCCCTCGATCTGCTCGCTTGTTATGTTAATGACTGTGTCTCTTGTTATGACAACAGGTCCTGAGGGGGTTGTGCTCACAACCACCATCACCAGGGAGTTCGTGATCATCTCTATCCTTATCTGCTCGCCCTTTGTGACAGGCCTCCCTTCCAGGATCCTGAGGAGATACTGCGGCCCGCCTATCAGCCTTATGCTTCTGGTCGGAGCGAGCAGCACCCTTCTCGCAGGTTTTACTTCAGTGCGTCTGACGAAGACCCTGTCGTCGATCCCCACCCCAAGATTTGATCTCAGATTTCCGTCTATTCTTATTATGTCAGGCGCATCGCCAGGGTTTCCGGGCCATGCTATGGCGCATACCTTGTTCCTACCCTGTATCTCAACCACGTCGCCGTTCTTCAGGCCCAGCCTGTTGATGATATCAAGGCTGATTCTGGCTATGCTCTTACCCGCATCCCTGTGGTATGCCTCTGCCACTCTGAGAACTATCTGATCATTCATCGGCGATCTTCCTCACAGATTCAAATGCTCCAGGAGCCATTCTCGAAGCGCACCAGCCCTCTCGACTCAAGCCTTGCGAGCGATTCCCTCACAACCGCTGCGGGCATCTTCAGCCTTTCGGCGAGCTTATCCTCGGTGGAGCTGCCTGATAGAAGGGAGAAGAGCAGCTCCGCCTCGATCTCATCGCTCACGCATTCTTCTATCGCCCTCATCGCCTTCTGGCGCAGCTCCAGCTCCCTCGTTGCCACATCCGCCATCATCACCCTCAGCCTGTCCATCTCGGCTGCTAGCGCTGAGAGCTCCTCGTGTATCGCTCTGAGATCGCGGCAGTCGGATTCCCTCTCCATGGATGGATCTGAGAGGGCATAAGCTCTCACTCCATATGAGTGCGACGCAAGCGCGACCTCGAGGACGAGATTTCTGGCCAGCCGGAAGTACTTGCGCCTCCTCTCATCCCTGTAGCACTCTATCAGTCCGGCTGCCTCCAGGACACCAAGGTGATCGATCACAGCCTTCGGTCCGACATCGAGCCTCTTGGCTATCTCGTTGAAGTAGAATGGCCGGAACGATAGAAGCTGAAGTATGCGCCTCCGGTTCTCGTTCCCCAGAACATCAAGCAGCTCGACCGGATCCAAGCCGAACACCCTGCTGCGAAATCATAACTGATGGTTAGTAACAAAAAGTTAGATATAAGCCTTTTGGTTCGACCTCTTATCACGGAACGCTCTTATGTATTCAGCAGATTCAAATCGACCGCTTGTGGACTTGAGTCCTGATAGCAGTACCGAGGCTAGATAAGACTATTAAGTCCAAATCTACACATGTCGATCTTAACCGATGACGCATGGAATGCACTCATTTGATCGTCAGGCCTTCGACTACGTCGAAGATAAGTCGAAACGTGCACACAGCATGACTGATGCCTCTTCGGGCAAGTTATCAGATGGTTAAGAGCGACTTCCGTATGCTTCTGAGCTGCGGTGTTGAATAATGTCTGAGAATCCGATAGCATGGACCCAATTCATACAAATTGTAATTGTAGTAAAAATGTAATTGTAGTAAAAACGATGGCGTTCGACCTTATAGGCCTTAATTATTCAACACGGCATCCTGAGCCAAAGGCTTATTTATGTAGCACATTCGATTCTGTGGCTGGCAGTGACAATTCTCTGGAATTGACAGATGTGATTTCGGGATGCTTATCGTAGGTATAGATGACACAGACTCGGAGAGAGGGTTCTGCACAACGTATCTCGCAGCAGTACTGATAGAGAGGCTCAGAGCGAGCGGGCACCACACTGGCGCACCAAAACTGGTGCGCCTCAATCCATGTGCGAGATACAAGACCAGGGGAAATGCAGCCATCGCAATACCGGTGGAGGCTGATGACCCTGAGGAGATCGGAGAGATAACCCTTAATACCCTTCTGGAGCTCTCGGATCTCTCCGGAATAAACACCAACCCGGGGCTCGTGATCGCAGACAGGATCACTGCAGAGATGAGGCAGTTTTACAGAAGAGCGGTCACGGAGATCCTGGAGATCGAGGATGCAAGGAGGATACTCTCATCTGAGGGCATATGGCACCGCGGCTTCAAGAACCAGCGGGGCCTCATCGGCGCGCTCGCAGCTGTCGGCTCGGAGTTCGATGACTTCACATATGAGCTCATAGCCTACAGGCGGAGAGAGCTCTGGGGCACGCCGCGAACCCTGGACGAGGATTCGGTATGGGATGCCGATAGAGCAACATATCCTGCAACCTGGGATACTGTGGACTACTCGAACAGGCGGATAGTCTTCTCCCCCCACTCACCTGATCCGGTGCTGTTCGGCATTCGCGGTGACGATCCCGGGGCGATAAGAAGGGCTTTCAGCATGATAAGATCTGAGGCGCCTGAGAGATGCGTGATGTACATCACAAACCAGGGGACGGACGCGCACATCATAGATATGAGGGGCCAAGATGCCTCTCTTCATGATGACAGAAGCTATAGGCTGCAGGGCAGGGTTGCCGGGGAGCCGCGCGTGATCGAGGGAGGGCACGTATTCTTCCCCATCGATCTGGGCGAGAGAAACATTGAATGTGCTGCATTCGAGCCGACGAAATGCTTCAGAAAGATCGTCAGATCGCTGATACCTGGAGATCTGATAGAGGTCTACGGCTCAATGAAGTCCGGCACACTGAACCTGGAGAAGATCGACATGATCTCTCTGGAGAAGCAGAGAACTTCAAGGCCGCCGTTGTGCGCATGTGGCAGGCGCATGAAGTCGGCCGGATCCGGCCAGGGATACAGGTGCAGAAGATGCAAGATGAGATCCATGGAGGCTGAGATCGTTGAGCTGCCCAGGGATATTGAGGAGGGCCTCTACGAGGTCCCACCATCCGCGAGAAGGCATCTCGCCAAACCGCTTGTGAGAATGCGCGACCCGAGAGCGCACCCAAGCAGGTAGTCAACTCTCAGCAGAACTCTCTTTGTATTCATGTGTCGCTCCCGCAAGATGCCGGTTTGTCATTCACGCCCCTGCATCTCTGCGAGAGGGTGACTTGAGTTACTCAGATCCACTCGCCCCGAACTCAGGAAAGTCATAGATCTGCGCTATCTCGTAACCCCTGGATTTCAGCCTGGCGCAGAGAAGCTCGGCCCTCTCGAGTACGATTTTGATCAGGTGAAGCCGCACGGGTAGCGATGATATTGTGCTCAGGCTTATTCCCCTCTGCCTGAGCACATCGGTGTACTCATCGCTTCCCGCATCAACAAAGCATGCCCTTCCTGAGAGCTGTATGCCTGCCACATCCCTCATGCTCTCATATGGATCGTAAACTGCAACCGAGACCCTGTCATTCAGCATGATGTTGGCAAACTTCTCCCCGCCCTCGCTCAGGAAGTAGATGGCGCCATTCCTGTAGAGGTACTCAAGGGGCGTCGCTCTGACTCTTGATCCATAACCTGTTGCAAGTGTGCATGTGTTGTGAGATGCCAGAAACGCATCTATCAGCCTCCGGAGCTCGTTAACAGGCATCCTGGGCGAGATCATGTCTCTTGCTCTCTTGATCTCAAGGCCGAGCTCAACAACCTCCTCTGTGACCAGTGTGTCTATATCCTGGAAGAGAAATCCCTTCCTCTTGCAGAACGACTCCATGCCGAGGAGATCGTTCGAGCTCAGCCTCTCAACGCACATCCTCCCGCCGAGGGCTCTCGAGAGAAACACGCTGTCTCCGATCATCTTTTTGAGGCTCTCCAGGTTTGTCTCGCCATCCTTCCTGTCTATGGAGGTGGTGAAGAGCGCGATCCTCTTCTCCCTAAGCCAGCTCAGGTTCTCCCTCACAAAGTTCCACAGGTTCGGGCTGATAACACCCTTGTACACAGGCGCGCCCAGAACGAAGAGCTCGAACCTCCTGTGCTCCGGCTGGATCTCGCCAACCTTCACAGCATCAGAGGGGCCGAGTATCAGCGATAGTGTCCGTGCGACCTCCTCGGTCGAGCCGTATCTGCTATCATAAACCACAAGAGTCCGGATCATCCCATGAAGTATTGATTCGCTGCTTTTTAACCCCTTCCTTGTTGATCATCTGCTTCGAGCAGCGTTGTCGCACATCCAGTTTATTATCACTATGCAGTGGTCTGCGTGCAGGCTCAGCGGGCCTATGCTCACAATCTCAGCGCCCATTGATTCCAGCAGATGCTCCTCATCTTCCGTCATGCCTGTGTGATCCCCGAGTATGAATGCACCCTCTGAAACGGTTCCACTGAGCGGAGCTCCATCCTCTCTCAGGTAATAGAGTCTCTGCCCCTCATCCCTCAGAGACTCGATCAGCGATCTGAGATCACCTTTCCTGATGTAAATGCCGGGCGTGGACTCCCTCCAGAGGGGACCGGCATTGATGGAGAGTGCTTTCTTCATCAGTGCAGCCGTGCTCCTCTCGTCCGGGTTCAGATGGCGAAGCCTTCTTCCATCAAAACGAAGTATCTTGGTTTCGGGTCCTCCCATGAGGAGGAGATTGCATCTGACGTCTCTTCTTATCCCGTGTGATAGCATGAATGCTGAGTTGACGCATCTGCAAAGCACATCGATTCTCCCGGAGGTGCCGGGAAGATCCTCCAGGGAGAAATCCGGCGTGGTCTTCGCGATATGACCCACAACAACAAAGTCTCGCATGATCGCATCCTCACATCAGTGGTATTCAAACTATGCAGGATCTCAGATCGACTGGTTCAGCATGTGCATCCATCGCTTCGGGAGAGAACTTCAGAGAGACACCAGGTGCTCATTCCAGTGCGCGTATGATGCATCAGGCAATAGTGATCATCGTAAGCAATAAATCGATGCCATGATATAACGACAAATATGATGCAGCTCCAGCCTGCTGCAATTCTTGTGCTTGTGATCCTGATGGGCTGTGTCACATCCCCACCGGATGAGTTCCGTGGTAGGGTCACCAAGGTGGTGGATGGCGATACTTTTGATGTTGAGGGTCTTGGCAGGGTGCGGCTTGCAGACGTCGACTGCCCGGAGATGGACACGGAGGCTGGAAGAGCTGCCGCGAACTACACGGTCTACTGGCTCTTCGGGCGCACCGTCTGGCTGGACATAGACGACCGGCGAGGCAGAGACGATTATGGGAGATGGATCAGTGTTGTTTATCTGGAGGAGAATGGCGCGCCGAATCGGGCGATGAACTTTAACAGGATGATCGTTGACAGCGGCCACGCTGTTGTGAAGGACTTCAAAGACAATGAGTTCAATCCAGCCGAGTGGTGGAACCTCAGCTCGCTCCAGCCGGTCGGCTGTGCCTACGTCGGCTCTGCGAGATCCAGCAGATACCATTATCCTGACTGCGAGTGGGCGGAGAAGATCTCCCCTGATAACCTCGTGTGCTTCTCCAGCCCATCCGAGGCGCGCTCGAAGGGATACATGCCGTGCCGCGTCTGCAAACCTCCGTGATAGTGTCATGGCCATCGCGCAGAGTTCCAGCCCACAGACCTGCACGATGTGATTTTGGTTTAATTAATAGCATTTGTTGTTATTATTAACCAAAAGATTCATATCAAAGCAGTTGCGACAGTACAGAGGGGGTGAGAATGCATGAGTGATGCGACAAGGCCCAAGAGAGTTGTTGTCTCTGATGGCGCTGTACCTTTTGTTGCAAGAGGCGGGCGCGTATTCTCCAAGCTGGTGCTCAGGGCAGATCCGGACGTGAGCCCGGGAGACGAGGTGCTGGTGCTGGACAGGAACGATAGGGTGATAACAGTTGCAAAAGCATATTAAAATGCATCAGAACAGCGGCGCCGATGGCGTCCTGGCTGTTCTTATCTCATTTTGGCTGTCTGATACGTATTTGCTCAATATGGTGAGCGTGCTTGAGTTACCGATCAAGTGAAGCTGCTATGGCAGAGTCGTTCATCCAGAGATCCGTCGAGATGGCAATTTAGCTCAACGTATTGAGCATGTTCTCTGATACGTTCAGAGCAACTGGAACTCATGTGCGCCAAAAAACTCACGCTCTTATCCATCTGATAACTTGCCCGAAGAAGCACCAGTCACGCTGTGCGCTCGTGGCGAGCGAATGAGTGCATTCAGCAACCGGCCTGCATATCCTTCAAGTTGCTGAATACATAAAAGTGTTTATAGCCCTCAACCAGGCGGTGGGGCTTCGGAAAAATAACAGACCAATAGCTATCGATTTCGATGTTGTCATCTTTCAAAATAAACACATGGGGGAGCCAGCCCCATCGGATCAACTCAACAAAGGTAAACCATCTATCACCGGCATTAGCCAAAAAAATATTGCCCCGGCTCAGGGCTTGCTGTCGATGATGCTGCCGGAGCTGTCTCTAAGCGTGGCTCTGTCGCCGTCGTTGTTCCAGACTGGTACACTCCTCCCCCAGTAGAGGTCCTCCTTGGTATCATTGCCAGAGCCTGTGTGCACCTTAACCCTTGCGCCTGATCTGAGCACGAAGCCATCAGGAAACACATATGTGTGCTCCTGCTCATCAGATATGCTCCAGCCGGTGAGATCCACATCAATCTTTCCGGTGTTCTCGATCTCCACCCATTCCTCATTGAGGTTGACTCTCTCCGGGCTTGGTGCCACAAAGCTGACGTTTGAGATCCTCACAGGGCTTTTCTCAGAGCTCGATACATTTCCATCCCCGTGTACAGGGGATGCCATCAGGACCAGCAGGATGGCCAGTCCCAGGCACATTTTTGTGATCCACACCATACTTCCCCACCTCTCCTTGAGAGGTTACTACTACGATTAGCTGCAAAGATTTAAACTTTTCTAGATAATTTTTGGTTTTTGAGATTATAATCACGTTTATACCATCTTATTGAGATTATTTTTGATATAAACTTCGCAATAATTAGAAGAATTTAATTGAAATGAGCGGAGCGCAACAGAGAAATCTCATGATAGTATCTGATCTGATGAGGTGTCGTTATGGATTATGCTGAGATGTCAGATATCCTGAAGAGCACGCTCGGCCTCGATAGTGAGCCTGTTGGCGTGGTTCTCTTCAAGAGTGAGGAGGATATCCCGAAGGATCTGAAGGAGATTGAGAAGCCCATGCCTTACTGCGGGATGGTCCAGCGTGCCCGGAGGGGCGAGGTGCTTTTCGCCCGTCTGGACAAGCATGACTGCAAGGGAGGAGCTTCCGGAATAGGGCTGGTGGAGTGCCCCGAGAACATATCAACAGGAAAGCTGTACTTTTCAAAACTGAACAAGAGCGCCACACAGACGGTGGGGCAGAGGATCGCCTCGAGCATGCCCAGGCTGCCAGCAGGCAGCACGGTTGCGACTCTCGTCGCGCCTCTCTCAAAACTGAACATGGATCCTGATGTGGTCATCTTCGTTGGAAATGCCCTGCAGGCCCGCCGCATAGTGCAGGCTGTCATGTACAGGCGCGGTGGGCGCATGAATATTGATACAGCTGGCATCCAGTCGTTCTGCGTCGATGCCACAGCATCTCCGATCCTCAAGGGAGACGTCAACGTATCGCTTGGATGCGATGGCTCTGCGAAAAAGACCGGCCTTGCAGATAACGATGTCGTCGTCGGTATACCCTTCGAGATGCTCGAAGACATATGCAGGGTTCTGAAGGAGAGGCACGAGGGCTGGGACAGATTCATGCGCTCCTGACCACCCTCCATTTCAGGAGAAGACCATCATCGATGCGTTCCGCGGATTCAAGCTCCAGCCTCTGAAAGTTCTCCGGGAAGCCTCTGCCGTCCACGAGCGTGGGAGCATCTTGACCCCCTATCACCATGGGCCCCACGAAGACGCAAATCTCGTCGACGAGCCCCTGCTCTATGAGCGACCAGTTCAGGGTGCCTCCTCCCTCGACCATCAACCTCCTCACGCCCCTCCTGTACAGCATCTCCAGAAGCTCTCTGAGATCAACGCGATCCTCCCCACAGATCGCGATCTCGCACCTCTCAGAGAGCTCTTTGAGTCTATCCTCAGGGGCATATCTCGATACAGCCACGATGCATCCCGGCCCCAGAACCCTGGCTTCCGGAGGCGTTCTGGCCCTGCTGTCAGCCACGATCCGGAGAGGGTTCTCCGGCACACCTCTTTCCAGCCTCCATGATCGCAGCGCCTCAGACTTCACTCGGAGCGTCGGGTCGTCTGCAATGACAGTTCCCACTCCAACCATCACCGCATCGCTCTCCGCCCGGAGCCTGTCCACCCTGAGGAGATCCTCAGATCCGGAGATGCGCACCTGTCTCCTCAGAAAAGAGCTTATCTTCCCGTCAGCGCTCATCGCGCTGTTGATGAAAACATAGGGTCTCATCATGCATAGACTCAAGGAGGATGTTAATAAACTGAGGGTTCCCAATAGCTGCGATGCCTCCGGCCTGAAAAGGACCCCAGATGCGGAATACGCTGCGGGCCTCCCGGATGAGCTGGTACTCTCCGGAACGGTTATCGCGGGTGAGGATATGGCTGTCCTCGATGGATGTGTCGTCATAGAGAACGGCATCATAAAAGAGGTCTGCGAGGGGAGGGAGAGGGGGCAGTTCGAGGGCATCATATGCCCTGCTTTTGTCAACGCGCATACGCATGTAGCGGATTCCATCGCGAAGGATCCGCCGTTCATGAGTCTGGCTGATCTTGTGGGTCCAGGGGGCTTCAAGCACAGGATTCTTGAGAGCGCGAGCGATGATCTCCTTGTCGAATCGATGCGTTTCTCAGCTGAGGAGATGCTGAATACCGGAACCTGTGCCTTCGGCGATTTCAGGGAGGGCGGCCCTCACGGGGTGGATCTTCTCCTCAGAGCTCTGGAGGGTCTGGGAATTCAGAGCAGGATATTCGGCAGGCCTCTGAAAGACCCTGGGGATATACATCCAGCATGCTGGGGTGTCGGGCTGAGCAGCACCAGGGATTACGATTGGGGCTTCGTCGATGAGGTGGTGAGGATCGCAAGAAGAGAGGGAAGGTGCATCGCGATACACGCTGGTGAGGCTGGCAGGGATGATATAGAGGGCGCGCTGGCCATCGAGCCTGACATTCTGATACATCTCTCCAGAGCGGAGCGCTCCGATCTCAGGGATGTTGCGGAATCAGGCGCCTCTGTGGTCGTGTGCCCCAGATCCAATCTCTTCACCCGCGCCGGCCTTCCTGATGTCGCAGCGATGCTCTCCCTGGAGATCAATGTCTGCGTGGGCACGGACAACCTGATGATAAATTCGGCCAGCATCTTCAGGGAGATGGAGCTCATCTCAAAAGCGCTTGTCAGAGACGACAGACAGGTTTTTATGATGTGCACGATAAATGGAGCAAGAGCACTGGGTATGGATGAGAGGCTCGGCTCCATCGATCCCGGGAAAGAGGCACGGGTGATCGTGTTCGACAGGAGATCCCGCAATCTGAAGGGGTCGCTGAACCCACTGGCGAGCATTGTGAGAAGGGCTGAGCCCTCTGACATAATGCTGAGGATCTGAAAACATGATCGAGAAGATTATGATAGCAACGGATGGCTCTGAGACGAGCGAGAGGGCCGCGAGGTTTGGTGTGGAACTTGCCCGGAATCTCGGGGCCAGGGTCATAGCGGTCTACGTGGCAGACACGGGCAGGCTCAGCCACCTTCCGGATGAGATGATCCTGGTTGGCATAAGGGATATGCTCCTCAAGGAGGGGGAGGATGCCACATCATACGTGGAGTCGATTGCATCGAACGCGGGCGTGGCGTGCGAGAAGAGGGTTGTCGAGGGGAAGCCGACTGATGAGATACTGAAGCTATCACGTGATCTAAACGTGGATATGCTCGTCATGGGAAGCGTTGGGAGGAGCGGCCTCGACAGGTTCCTCCTCGGAAGTGTTGCGGAGAAGGTGGTTCAGCACTCCAGGGTTCCAGTTTTAACAGTGCCCGGAGAGAGGAAGGAGGGTTGACATTTGGATATCCTGGTCAGAGATGCAATGGTCAGGGATGTCGCTTATGTGAGCCTGCCGGGCACCAGGGATAAGGTGCTGCAGGTCCTGAATGAGCGGCATGTCTCTGGCGTTCCTGTCGTAAAGAACTGCACGGTTGTCGGCATGGTCACCAGGACAGATCTCCTCCGGAACCCGGAGGAGGACCAGATCGCCATGCTCATGACCAGGAACCCCTATGTCGTGCGTCCTGAAGATCGTCTGGTTGATGCTGCGAAGCTCTTCGTTGAGAAGCGTGTGAGACGTCTGCCTGTGGTCGAAGACGGTAGGCTGGTTGGAATCATCAGCGTGGCGGATATCGTGAGGGTGATCGCGACCCTAAACATCGATGAGACCATAGATAAGTACTTCGAGAGGAATGTTGTCGCTGTCTGGTCGGAGATGCCGCTGCCGGTGGTGGGCGCGATCATGGAGTATGCCGGAGTCCAGGCATGCCCTGTGATCGACACAGATCTGCAGCTTGTCGGCATAGTCACGGACAGGGATCTGATAGCAAAGAGCGTCGTCGAGGAGTCCCTGGAGAGGGCAGATGCAGACACCGCTCCCGAGATGGACGAGTGGAGCTGGGAGAGCCAGAAGGAGGCCATATCCAGGTACTACCAGGTATCGAAGATCAGGCTGAAGGATGTGAGGGTTAGGGAGGCCATGGTCCAGGCGATAACCGCCCTGAGATCCAGCAGGGTCAGCGAGTGCGCAAGGACAATGTCACAGAAAAGGATCGACCAGATGCCGGTCGTCAATGCTCACAGGAAGCTCATCGGCATGCTGAACGACTACAACCTCCTGCTTCCTTTCATCTCAGCATACGGAAGGTAACCGCGATGGCGTTTGGTTTGAGAGCCAGCACTGCTCCTTTGATGGTCTGAGGGTCATATCTGGCGCTCTATGCCATCCCCAGATCTGAGAGCCTCTCCGGAAGATACCTTTTCGTGACGAAGTCCAGACCCTTGCCGGCGAAAGCCTGCTGCTCTGCCTTCTTCTTCAGGTCTATCTGGAGCTGTATCTGCTTCTGCCAGTAATCGCTTCCAAACCTCGGATCTGTGAGCTCTGCTCTCAGTGCATGGAGATCCCTGTCTGTGAGCCTGTCTGTGGAGAGGTTGTACTCAACGATGTCTGTGGGCTGCACGCCCAGGAACTTCGCATCCGGGGTGGCTAAATGCTCGGAGAGATGCGCGCTCTTTATCGCGCCGTACGCGACGCTCGCGTATATCCTGTAGCTCCACGGATCCCCATCTGTGAAGACTGCTACGGGCAGACCAAGCTCTGTATTGAGTCTTTTTATGAAGCGCCTGGTGGACCTCGCCGGCTGGCCTTTTAGGTGAACCAGAATTGCATCAAACTCCTCATCGAACCCGTTCTCGATCAGCCTGGCGTACATTCCGCCGGTCTCCACTGCTATGACCATCCTGGCATCGTGCTCCAGGAACTCAACAAAGTCGACATTGAACGGTATCTGATAGCCTGCTTCTCCTATATCCTCCTGGCAGTGTATCTCACGCTCGCCTCGGCGCGTCCGCTCCCTGATCCGGAGGGGGCCGAATACAGCGGCTCCGTCCTCCTCAGGTCTGACATGAAAATCCTCCCGCTGAAGGCCTGTGATTATCTCGAGATCCTCGATTAGACGGTCGCTCTCGGCCTGCTCTGCGAACTTGGCGAGATCCCAGTTCTCGGAGATGTAGTATATCTCCCTTAGAGTTGAAGCCCGGTTCCCTCTGAGATGCTCTGTTACCAGGAGATCTATCAGATGCACGGTCTTGAGCAGTGTCTTCGCACCGCGTATCGTCTTGACGCTTCTCACGCTCTCCTGATCGCCATACACCCACACATCATCTTCTGTGCTGTACTCGATGTTCTTCTTGGTCCTCGTCGGAAGCACAAGATGAGGGACAGTGCCCTCTCTGAACTGGTCGTAGAGTGACCTTGCTATGCCGAGAAGCCTGCTCTCCGGATCATGCATCAGAAAGCACCCTCGCCCCTGTCACAATCTCAGGCTCCAGCCCCTCAACAACAGCCTCCGGCATTCTCTGCAGATGGTTCTTTACTGCATATCTCAGGATCACCTTCTCACCTGCCCGGATTGCTATCTTCCACTGGTGATCATAGCGGTCTCCCATAGCGACCCTTCTCGCTGGCGGATCAAGATCCTCTGCCTCCACAGGGAGGATTTCGTGCAGCTTGAAGCTTCTCTGCGAGGATGTGTTATTCTCTATCTCTATGCACACCCTCAATCGACCGTCCTCCTGCTCGATCTCCCTTCTGACCAGAATGTTGCCCATGATCCTGGCCACGACCCTGCTTATGTCAGGCCTCTCGAGCCCGAGCATATCTGCGAGCTTGTCCGCCATCCTCGGAAGTATCCTGCCTATGATCTCCTCCTTCTCCCTGCGCTCAGAGAGCGTCTCCTGGATTGCGAGAAATCTCCTCAGCTTTCTGCCGATCTCCTTCATCGCGAGATCCATCTCTGTCAGGATCTCCGGGATGTCTGCCACAGCATCCTTTGACTCAGATGTGAATGGTATGTTGGTGGATGCCACATGCACCAGTATCACAGCAGGCCCGACCGGCAATCCCCCCCCAGGCTGGTCCAGGCCGTAGCTCTTCCAGGACACCCCCTCTATCGCATGGGTTATGGCGCAGGCTCCCTGCTGGTATATGAGAGGCACGCGGTTCGCAAACCGCAGGATCTCCACCCTGCCGTTCCGATCTAGCTCGCCGCCGAAGCCCATCCCTGCCTCGACCACGAAGGGATTTCCGGAGTAGACTGAGACGGGTCTTGAGACGGTCGCGATGAAGTCCACACGGTACTCCTTTGCAAGGCCGGATCTTATCAGATCCTCTCCTATCGGCGAGAGACAGTCGACCGGAGGTGACTTCAGCTTCATCCGTCTGAGCGCCTCGAAGAGTCGCCTGGACTGATCGTAGTCAAGGCTTCTGGGATCCATCGATGGGTCAAGGCCCGAATTCTGAATGATCTCCTGAGCAGCGATGTTGCCGATGGATGAGAACGATTCCTTCAGGAAGCTGGAGAGCTTTCTCCTCTCAGTGTATCTCAGCATCTTCGTGAGCTCGCCCAGCTCTATACCTGCGGGGTGGGGCTTTATCTCATATGCTCTTTTTGGAAGAAGCTCTGTGGCCCTCTCGAACCTTTCTGTGGATCCATCGGGCTCCACGAATGTTATCCTGGCATGCGGATTCACTATCGCGACGTTCTTCAGGTAGCTGTAAACAGACTGCCTCCTGCCACGGACATACGATCCCTCGATATCAAGCTCCACCCGTGTGCCCCTTGGCCGCTCCCAGTCGATATCCTCCTCCCTGATGATCTCCGGCTCGTTCTTCGCTGTGTTAATCATGACCTCCACGTATCTCGCTGGCCTCTCAGGAGATGTCCTTGATGTGATCCTCGTCGGCTTCCCTGTGGTCAGCTGTGAGTAGAGGACAGCTGCAGATATGCCTATACCCTGCTGCCCCCTGCTCTGCCGGAGAACGTGAAACCTGGAGCCGTAGAGCAGCTTTGCGAAGACCCTGGGGATCTCAGATGGCACGATGCCAGGACCGTTGTCTTCGACTATGACACGGTAAAGCTCACCTGCACGCCTAATCTGTATAAAAATATCGGGAAGTATGCCGGCATCCTCACATGCGTCAAGGGAGTTGTCGACAGCCTCCTTGACGCATGTGATGAGGGCGCGAGGGGCTGAGTCGAATCCAAGAATCTGGCGGTTCTTCTCAAAGAACTCCGCAACAGATATCGATCTCTGATGCTTTGCCAGCTCCTCGGCTGTGTCCATTAAAGCTCTGCCCCAACCACGGTCTGTGTTGCTGTTACGTTCTCGATCTCACGAATCGTATCGACCAGGCGGTTCAGCATGCTCAGACCATCGACCTCTATGATCACAACGAAGTCGAACTCTCCGAAGACGTGATAAACGTTCTTTATGCCATCAATCTCTCGAAGCGCGCTGTAAACCGGCTTCTCCTGTCCAGGCACTACCTTGACCATTGTTACTCCAATCACCATTTGCGCTCACCATAAACACACGCTACCGCATATTATATTAACTTTACATCCAGCCGTATCCCCGGATCACAGATAGGACTCTGTGCTTTCCGCAGGCTGCCACGACTCATGTACGCATGAGTTGTGGCTGGTCTTCACGAGCATTATGGTCTTCGCTGATCAGCAGCGTGTACAGGAGTCATATGGTCTCCTGCGTACATAATGGTTCCGGAGATGCCCCCCAGCGGATTGGACCCACACCCTGTTGTTCCACAGAATTACTCGCAGTGATCTGGGACGCCCGCGCGAGGCAAGCATCAAATATATAGATCAGAAGGATAACGATCAGATTTAGAGGCAGATATTGAGTATGGAAGAACCGAACGAGTTGCTTGGCAGCATTCAGTTCGAGGATACGAGCAGCATCGCCGTCCCCGAGAGCCTTATAGATCAGGTCATAGGCCAGGAGGAGGCGGTGGAGGTGATCAGGAAGGCGGCACACCAGCGCCGCCACGTGATGCTCATAGGCTCGCCCGGCACCGGCAAATCGATGCTTGGAAAGGCCATGAGCGAGCTGCTTCCTGTGGAGGAGCTGCAGGACATCCTGGTCTATCACAATCCGGAGGACAACAACAACCCGCGCATCAGGGTCGTGCCGGCAGGTAGAGGCAGGCAGATCGTGGATGCGCACAAGATGGAGGCCAGGAAGAAGGTACAGACGAGGAACATGTTCTTCATGCTCATCGTCATGGGGCTGATAGTATACGCTTACTACACGGGCCAGCTTCTCTTCGGGATAATCGCAGCAGCGCTCATTTTCCTTTCAATGAGGTATCTCATACCAAAAGAGGATGTGTTCATCCCAAAGCTTCTGGTGGATAACAGCGGCAAGAAGACCGCTCCATTCGTTGATGCAACAGGTGCGCATGCCGGAGCACTGCTCGGTGATGTCAGGCACGATCCCTTCCAGTCAGGTGGCCTGGAGACCCCGAGCCATGAGAGGGTCGAGTGTGGCGCCATCCACAGGGCACACAAGGGTGTGCTGTTCATCGATGAGATCAACACGCTCCGTCTGGAGTCGCAGCAGAGCCTCCTCACAGCCCTGCAGGAAGGCGCTTACCCGATAACAGGGCAGAGTGAGAGATCCTCAGGAGCTCTCGTGCGGACGGAGCCTGTGCCTTGCAGCTTCATAATGGTCGTCGCGGGGAACCTGGATGCGGTGCAGGGAATGCATCCGGCGCTCAGATCCCGCATCAAGGGCTACGGCTACGAGGTCTACATGAGGGACACAATGGAGGACACCGTGGAGAACAGGGACAAGCTGATAAGGTTCGTGGCCCAGGAGGTCGTGCGGGACGGCAAGATCCCGCACTTCACGAGGGATGCGGTGGCTGAGATAATCAGAGAGGCTAAGAGGCGTTCCGGCAGAAAGGGGCATCTGACACTGATGCTCAGAGACCTTGGAGGGCTGATACGCGTCGCCGGCGATATCGCGAGATCTGAGGGCGCTCCACTGACCGAGGCGAGGCATGTCATAGAGGCGAAGAGGATGGCGAGATCGCTGGAGCAGCAGATGGCCGACAGGTATCTCGAGAGGAGAAAGGAGTACAGCATGTACAAGAGCTCCGGCGATGAGATTGGAAGGGTGAACGGGCTCGCTGTCGTCGGCGACTCGGGCATCGTCCTGCCCATAATGGCTGAGGTGACCCCCGCCCAGTCGAAGGAGGAGGGGCGGGTGATCGCGACCGGCAGGCTCCAGGAGATCGCGAAGGAAGCGGTTACAAATGTCTCTGCGCTGATCAAGAAGCTCCAGGGAGAGGATATAACAACAAAGGACGTCCACATTCAGTTCATCGGCACATACGAGGGCGTTGAGGGGGACAGCGCGTCGATATCGATAGCCACAGCGGTTGTCTCTGCTCTTGAGGGTATACCCGTGAAGCAGAGCGTTGCGATGACCGGCTCCCTCTCGGTCAGAGGAGATGTGCTCCCGGTTGGAGGCGTAACACAGAAGATAGAGGCTGCTGCGCAAGCAGGGATAAAGACCGTGCTGATACCCAGATCCAACATGGGTGATGTGCTGGTGGATGAATCTATAAGAGATAAGATAGAGATCATACCTGTGTCTAATATCAGCGAGGTCTTCGAATACAGCCTGGCCGGGCAGAGGTCCAAGCTCCTCGAGAAGCTCAGGAGGTTCGCGACGGAGAAGAAGATAGGGATCTCACTGCCGGACGGCATTCCAAGCCCAGCGATGAGCATACTCTAGTGATCTGCATGGAGTTCTTCGATACCAGGATCGTCAGGGGCCGGAGGATAAGCATAGTTGTTGACAACTCGAAGGTCGAGGAGATCTCGGAGAGCATATTCCAGGGCGTGGCTGTCAGAGCTCTCGTGGACGGAGCATGGGGCTTTGTGAAGAGCGACAGCATCGAAGACCTGGAGAAGAGCGTCGAGAGGGCCCGGAGGATCGCCAGATCGGTCGATGGCCGTGAGATACTGCATCTGGCCGAGGGGGAGAGGGGGGTGAGCTGCAGAGTACCGGTGAAGAAGGACCCATCATCGGTCTCCCTGGAGGAGAAGGTCGATCTCGTCAGGGAGATAGAGAGGGCAGCGAGGCTTCCCGGGATCTCAAGCACGCGTGTTTTCTACACAGATATTCTCACTGAGACAGAGTACAGCAGCTCGGATGGGGCATCGCTGAGAAGCTCCGTGACCAGAACGGGCTTTGGGATAAGTGCCGTTGCCACAAGGGCAGGCCTCCTCCAGTCAAGCAGCGAGATAAGAGCTGGTGTCTGCGGGCTGGAGCTGATCGAGCGGGAGGATCCATTTGAGCTCGCACGCAGTGCAGCCAGAACAGCCCTCGATCTGCTGGACGCGAGGGTCCCCAAGGGCGGAAGGTTTCCGGTCGTGCTGGACCAGGAGCTGGGTGGGGTCTTCATACACGAAGCAGTGGGGCACGCGACAGAAGGAGACATAGTTCTTGAGGGCGGCTCAGTACTCCAGGGGAGGATCGGAGAGCGGATAGGCTCTGAGCTTGTAACCGTGAAGGACGATCCATCTCTCATGCATTACGGCCACTATCCCTTCGATGATGAGGGGTCCGCAGCGAGGGAGACGGTTCTCGTTGAGAATGGTATACTCAGATCGTATCTTCATACAAGAGAGACCGCTGGAAGGCTGGGTGGAGATCCACGGAACGCCAGGGCTCAGGGTTACAACCGGCCGATAGTGAGAATGTCAAACACATACATGGCCAATGGCGACTGGAGTTTGGAAGAGATCTTTGAGGAGATGAAAGATGGAGTTTACCTCATAGGGAGCCGCGGTGGACAGGTCAACACCGCTGAGGGGATCTTCCAGTTCAATGCCAGGAGAGGTTATCTTGTGAGGAACGGAGAGCTCGCCGGGCTCATAAGAGATGTATCCCTATCTGGGCAGACTCTGAGCATTCTTCAGGGAGTGAGAGCGGTTGCAGACGATCTCAGGTTCAACAGCGGCGGATGCGGAAAGGGTGGACAGGTCGTGCCTGTGGGAGATGGGGCGCCGCACATCCTGATAGAGGAGGCAGTCGTCGGCGGTGCCGGCTAGAATTCATTCCAGATATTATATATTAAGCGATGAACATGCAGGCTGGTTGCTGAATGCACTCATTCGCTCGCCACGAGCGCACGGCGTGACTTTTCTTCGGGCAAGTTATCAGATGGACAAGAGCGTTCATGCTTTCATCCCTGCGCCTGCTTATATCGTACATCTCGGCACACTCACCTGTGACCGAATGGCTGTGTCTCAGGCAGTCTGCTCGAAAGCTGTGGATTTTAGTTTGAGTATTTTATTATTTATATGATAATCTGGCTGCACAACACAAGCTATAAATACAGGAGTGGAAAGTAGGCATAACGCCGGTGGTTGCATAAAATCGAGTTCCTGTGGTCTTGCGGGCCTGTAGCTTAGTCCGGTTAGAGCGCTCGGCTCATAACCGAGTGGTCGCCGGTTCAAATCCGGCCAGGCCCATGTCCACCTTGCATGATGGTTTCTGAAATTTTGATCGCTATTGTGCTAACTTGCCCGAAGAAAAGCCACACTATGCGCTTCCGGCAAGTTGATGAGCGCTTACAGCAGCAAGCTCTGCAGTCTCTCCAAGTTGCAAAGCACATAAGAGCATTTTGATAGGTCCCTTCAAAACCGCATCAATATTGCGATAGGTGATCCTGCAGAGCGAACATGCTCAATACGTTGAGGTAGAGTTCACCTTGGCGGATTTCTGGATAAACGACTATGCCACAGCGGCCTCACTTGATCGGTAACTCAAGTACGCTCACAATATCGAGCAAATACCTGCAGCGCATCTGAGCATCGCAGGTGGCTTCTGAAGCGAACACGATTCTATCAATGTTCAGCACGTGGACGATCCAGGCACCTCGCCGCCCGGCTCACCTCCGGAGATGATGCTCCTGGCCGACTTCTGCCAGGCGATTATCTTTTTGATGCTGATGCCGGTCGACTCTGCGATGCTGGCAGGATCTGTGGACACAAGCGCCTCGAGCGTCTTTATTCCCGCATTCTCGAGGCGTTCCCTGCTCTTCGGACCTATTCCCGAGATGTCACCGAGCTCGGGCATACGCCGCGTTTCCGACTCCTTTTTCGCCTGCCAGTTGTTGAAGTTGCAGTATGGACATCCGAGGTCCCATGGCCTCTTACCGCGATTTATGATTCTGATGTGGTTCATGCCATGTGTCTCGCATCTCCGCTCTGTGACCACTATCATGCCTCCTCTGGGAAGAGGAAGCGTGAACCTGCATTCAGGATATCCGGAGCATCCCACGAACCTGGCACCACGCCTCCCGCGTCTTATAATCAGATCCGAACCGCAGAGGCTGCATCTGCCCACTATCCTGTCGACGCGAAGCCCCTCCCTCAGCGAATCCTCGATCTCCTTCCTGTGGGCGAGGAGCTCATCGAATACAGACTCGAGCATCTGCCTCGACTCCTCGATGACCTCCCCCTTTGTGATCTTCTGCTCCGCAATCTTGAGCATGTCATTCTCAAGGGTTCGTGTCATCTCTGGCTTCGTGATCGCAGGGGCGTGACGCTGGAGCGTATCCACAACAGCATACGCTGTCTTCGTCGGTCTTATAGGGTTGCCGTGTATGTAAGCTCTCGCATAGAGCTTGCTTATTATATCGTGCCTGGTGGACTTTGTGCCCAGGCCGAGTTCGTCCATGAGCCTGACCAGACGCCCATGCCCGAACCTAGCCGGAGGCTGGGTCTCCTTCGAGAGAACCTCATGGCCGAGAACCTTCAGCTCCTCTCCCTCCTCGAGCGGGGGAAGAACGTTCTCCTCTGCCCTGCTGTATGGATAGTACCTCCTCCAGCCCTTGTCCAGGATTCTGGAGCCGTTCGCCCTGAAGAGTTCATCACCGATATCAAAGCTTATGCTCGTCGTCTCCCAGACGCACTCTCCTGAGAGCGTCGCGAAGAACCGCCTCACAACGAGCTCGTATATCCTCCACTGATCTTCTTTGAGATCGTTTTTATCAGCTACCGACGTCGGATATATGGGGGGGTGATCCGTGGTCGAGCGTTTTCCCCTTGTGGGTATCAGGCTGCCATTCATCAGCTCCAGGGCATCCTCGCGGAACGGGCCTGATGACAGCATCTCGAGCAGCGATCTAAGATCGATCGATGGAGGGTAAACGGTGTTATCTGTCCTGGGATAGCTGATGTAACCGTTTGTGTAAAGATCCTCTGCGATCCTCATCGCGTTTGCCGCTGTGAAGCCAATGCTGCTAGCTGCGCTGATGAAGCTGGTGGTATCAAAGGGCGTTGGTGGCCTGTCCCTTCTCTCCCCTCTCGAGATCGATCTCACGCGTGCCACGTCGCTCAGAGAATTCAGTATATGATCGACCTCGTCCCTGTTCCAGATCCTGGGTTTCGCGTGCCTCGCCCTTATACCCTTCTCGAGATCTGCGTAAATCTCCCAGTAGGGTTTCGGCTGGAACGACTCTATCTCCTTCTCGCGATCCACGATCAGGGCCAGTGTTGGCGACTGGACCCTTCCCACAGATAGGAACTCCTTGCCGAGCCGGCCTGATGTGATTGATATGAACCGCGTCAGGGCTGCGCCCCACACGAGGTCTATGATCTGTCTGGCCTCGCCAGATGCGGCAAGGTTGAAGTCGACCTCACCTGGCTGGGCGAACGCCCTGAGAATCTCGCTTTTTGTTATGGCGCTGAACCGCACCCTGTCAGCTTTTACAGAGGGATTGACCTCCTGCAGTATGCGTAGAGCCTCAACACCTATGAGCTCGCCCTCTCTGTCGTAGTCTGTGGCGATCGTGACATGATCCGCTTCCCTGCCGAGCTTTCTGAGCGCAGAGACTATCCGCTCCTGTGTGGGTTTTGATACAATCTCCGCCCTGATGAGATCCCTGTAATCCACCCTCTGCCAGTTGTTGTAGCTCTCAGGATAATCAAGGCCCACGATATGGCCGCTGAGGCCTATGACAACACGATCATCAAAACGAAATGTATCGACCCCGGAGACCCTCGCAACAGCTGGCTTCTTGCCGGCAAGAATCTCAGATATACGCCTCGCAGCATCGTGCTTCTCAGCAATGATGAGGTGCATTCATCTCCGGAGACTCTTACAGGAAATATAAGAATCTGTCGGGATCGACGGTGGATCATGAACTCCCGATGATTTTCTGGATTGATGTGAAGAGAATATGCCCGTGGGGAACAGTCGCTCATGGAGCTCGAGCCCGTCCAGCGTGATGGCTGTTTAGTCCCAAAAGTCTTGACTTTATCGCTCTTATCCATCTGATAACTTGCCTGAAGAGGCATCAGCCCTGCTATGCGCTCGTTTCGACTTATCTTCGACTACGTCGAAGAGTTTCGACGAAGTCGAAGGCCTGGCGAGCGAATGAGTGCACTCAGCAACTGGCCTGTATGACCTCCAAGTTGCTGAATACATAAGAGCTGACTTCGCTCTTATCCATATGATGACTTGCCCAAAGAGACACCGCTCCTGCTCTGCGCTCCTTCCGGGGGATTGATTACGTTCAGGAACCTCCAGGCGTGAACCATGTTGAAACACCCCTCAAAACGTCGACTATATAAGGTCAGAGGTTTCGGGACTAGACAGGATACCTGTCCAACCAAAAAGATCATATCCATCCTGCACCATTATCGGTAATCTGTTAGCTCTGTTATATTCCAGTTTACAAGAGGCGATCTGTTTCGATGCCAAGTGGTCGATATACCAGGATCGAGATAACGCCCGAGGCTTACATGGGACTTGAGGCGGAGGCTATACTCCAGCGAAAGACCCTCAAGAGGCTGGCATCTGAGTTGATTCTCCAGGGGATCTCTCCGAAGGCTCTGAGATTTGTCCATGAGGAGTCAGATCTTGCAGGCAAACCCATGACCAGGGGCAGCATCTCGAGAAGGACGCGGCTTTCAGATGATAAAGAGGCTCTGGAGAAGATAAAGCAGCTCTGGAAACTTGATCCAAGACCATCTGTAAAGGAGATCGCGAGCCTGGTGGGGTACTCGCAGGCGGCCGTCAAAAATCAGATAAAGAGAATGCAGAACAGCGGGGAACTCTCACCATAGCCTTTGCTGACAGAATGTCCGGCATCCCGATGCCCGCCATTATTTTATTTGACACGCGGCATCAATGCGATGCTTGATATAACGATGGGCATCTTTTGTAAGCTGTGCGTCCGGGAATGACCCACTCATTCAGACAGGGCGGCATGGGCATCGGGGTCGAATTGATCGGGCGCAGTTATTGCATGTTCGGTCAGCCAGAGCTGAGCCCGGAGCTGCCGCGGTCGCATGGATCTCACGCGAGGCTCAATTCGATCTGATCAGACGACCCCAGCTCCGGTATGACCGGGATGGAGTCCTCTTCAGGAATGCTCTCCACCAGTTCGCTTTAAGCCGACTGAGATCATCCAGAGTCCTGCGAGCACAGCGATGCCAAAGAATCCCAGAGCAACAATCTCCCAGCCCTGGGGCACATTCGACAGAAGCACAACGCCCACAGTCACGGATCCAAGACCTATGCTCACAGAGCCCATGCGATTGTTTATTACGCTTATCAGTATGCCAGCCCCGATCAGAGCTGCCGCGATATCCAGGAGCACAGGAGAAAGCATGCTTTCCAGAGGGAATGCATACTACTTATAGGTTGTCGCAGCTGTCGGGAACAGCGGACAGGCGGTGCGCCAGATTTTGGCTGTCAAATCACAGAATGCCTGTCAGGAATCTGCCCCGCCTGCATAACACCTACCGTGTGGTCTAACGCTGATTTTCTCAGCTACATGGTAATCCATCCACGGTTCTGTAATACTATAATCAAAATCTTTATTACCCAGTAAGATGAGGTAGCATTGGCACGCGACTTGACCTCCTTTACCTGACATCTCAGGTTTTCCCGATATGCTGGAGAAAGGCTCGAGCGATGCCATCTGGCGCTTGCATTGGGGCAGGCGCCTCCTCTCCTAATACCATCTCTCACAGCAGTGCTCGCAGATGTCGTCATGCGGTGTGATGCATGTTCACATAAATGCGCTAACCACGCAATCGAATCTCTCACAGCACTGGGAGGGAAGTACGATGCGTGAAAATATCCGGCTCTGATAAACCAGGCGATAAGCTCCATTGGTCACCGGTTAAGATTTTATGTAAATATATTGATCACGAAATTTGACAAATTGAGATATCCCCATAGTGGAGAGTTTGATTCAAATCGACCGCCTGTGGACTTGAGTCCTGATAGCAGTACTGAGGCGAGATAAGACTATTAAGTCCAATTCTACACATGTCGATCTTAACCGATGACGCGTGCGATAAGCTCACATCAGCTCAAAACCACCCTCCGAGTTCCAGGAAAAATGTGGATTGAAAACTTCATAAAGCTCGAGGTAGAGACGTCGTTGTTATCCCGGATCTCAGGGTGTTAATTAACATGCTTCTCGGCTATGGAAATTCATCTATCAGGCTTGAGCTGAAGGATGGCTGGGAGGTTCTCAAGCCGAACGAGCTGCCTCCGGCGCATGATGGTGAGATAGAGAGAGCTCTGGACTCGCCCATTGGCGCCGGCCTGGAGGATCTCTCTGGCAGGAGTGCAGCGGTGATCGTGAGCGACATCACCCGACCATCTCCGAGCCACAGGATACTTCCGCCCCTCGTGCGCAGGCTTAAGGGAATAGGGGTGAAGGACCTCAGGGTTGTTTTTGCCCTTGGGACACACCGGCGCATGACCGAGGATGAGGTCAGGCATCTTCTGCGCGGATGTGTGAGACTTCCGCATTTCCAGCATGATACATCGAGATGCGTGCATCTTGGTGAGACCAGCCGCGGCACGCCGGTCGAGATCTTCGATCTGGTGGAGTCCTCAGATCTAGTGATAGGCACAGGCAACATAGAGTACCATTATTACGCCGGCTACAGCGGTGGTGCGAAGGCTCTTCTTCCAGGAGTATCATCTGAGAGATCCATACACCGCAACCACATGATGATGAGGGAGCCAAGGGCTCGCTCTGGATTTCTTGACAGCCCTGTGAGGCAGGACATGGAGGAGGCTGCAGAAATAGCAGGGCTCGATCTGATACTCAATGTGGTGCTGAACAGCAGAAAGGAGATCGTCTCAGCTGTGGCTGGCGATTACATAAAGGCGCATCGCGCAGGCGCAGCGGTTGTGGACAGGATGTACCTGCGGGAGGTGAAGCCCGCGGAGGTAGTCATAACATGCGCAGGAGGCAGGCCGAAGGACATCAACCTCTACCAGGCTGTGAAGGCGCTGGAGAATGCAAAGGGCGCTGCAGCTCCTGGAGGGACCATCATCCTCCTGGCAGAGTGCGCCGAGGGTCTGGGCGACAGGGTATTCGAAAGGTGGGTGAGGGAATGTTCCACGCCAGAGGAGTGTGTTGAGCGCTTTGCGAGAGAGTACGAGTTTGGGGGGCACAAGGCAGCTTACATCGCAGAGCTGGCCCTCAGGAACAACCTTGTTCTGGTATCATCGATACCCAGAGACGTGGCTGAAAGGTGCTTCTTCACGCCAGTGAGAAGCATTGAGAAGGCGCTGGAGCTGGCATGGAGCACGCATGGGAGGGATGCCAGGACTGTGCTGATCCCCCATGGAGACCTCACGCTGACAAGGGCGATGCAGTAATGAGCAGCTTCAGGGCGGTGGTTCGACGGGCCTGTCACAAGGTAAGAATCCTGATGAGAGGGAGTTCCTGCTGGGTCTCATAAAGGAGCTTGAGGATCTGTACGAGAGGCATGATGCCGCGCTCTGCGACATCGAGGAGTGCAGGAGATTCGGCGGCATGCTCGCCAGGCTGCTTGAGCGGCTGGAGGACGCAGGTCAGTACAGGCTCGCGGACAGGGTCATGGATATACTGAGCATCTGCAGCCCGAAGATAGCCTCGCACTGTGAGAGCGCTGAGAGGACGAAGAGCATGATAAGAAGCCTGATCGAAAGGCTGAGGCAGGAGGCGGAGACCGCATAGCTCTGGGCACGCATGCTCTCTCTGATATGCGCAGGACTTCTGTATCGCATCTCCTCCCATTCCGATCGCGAGAGGGGTATCTTTGAACATGCTCAATACGTAGGGATAAATTGCCCTCATGGAAGATTTCTGGATGAACGACTGTGCCAATAGCGGTTTCACTTGATCAGTAACTCAAGTACGCTCACGATATTGAGCAAATACGTATCTTCATCTCTGCAAGCTATTTTATCCATAAGAGCATCTTATCTTTTTGATGCCCGAAGAGCGGTTTGATTGCCAGGTCGTATCATGGGATGAGGCCTACAGGCTGGAGCGGGAGCTTGCATCTCGTATAAAATCCTCCGGATACCGTCCGGATCTCGTGATCGCGATAGGTCGTGGCGGGTTCGTTCCCGCAAGGGTGGTCTGCGACCGCCTTCTGCACACGCAGCTCACAAGCATACGGATCGAGAGATGGGGGGTCGCGGCTCACCAGCTCGAAAAGGCCACGATACGCTTTCCGTTATCTGTGGACATTTCAAACATGAGGGTTCTTGTAATAGACGACGTGACCGACACTGGGGATACGCTGAGCGCCGCGCTGGAGTATCTCTGGAGCCTGGGGCCTGCTGATGTCAAAACAGGTGTCCTGCATCACAAGGTCTCCAGCAGGGTGGAGCCAGATTACTGCTCTGAGATCGTTCAGAGATGGAGGTGGATCGTATACCCATGGGCATTCCATGAGGAGATGCTCGGCTTTGTCGAGCGCGTTCTGTCAGGCAATCCTGTTGGGATGAAGGAGATACGCCTTCGTCTGAGGATGCTGTACGGGATAGATATAAGCGAGCCTGACCTCTCAGATGTGCTGGAAGACGCGATCTTCACAGGGAGGGCTGAGATGACTGCGGGGGGATACGTGAGGGCAGAGGTCTGAGTGGAGAGCAAGACAGTGATCGAAGATCTCATGTGTTGTACGAAAGATATGAGGTTTTGATGACAACTCCCAGAGAGATAGCGATAAAGCTGATCGAGGCGACATCGATGCTTGGCGACCCGAGGGCAGAGGATCCGCTCGTTCCAGCGCTCTCCCAGGCAGACTACTACCGGATCGCGTGCCACATGCTCTTCGTGTGCAGACGATGCGGCACCTGCTGCACAACGGGCGATCCAATAAAGTTGAGGGAGGACGACATCAGGAGGATCGCCAGACATCTCCGGATAACGCCCAGCAGGGCCATGAAGCGGTATGCTGCCCGCAGGGTCTCAGAAACCGGGAAGAGTTTTCTTGCGATGAAGCACACCAGGCCGTGCAGGTTCTATGATCCATCAGCGAAGGGATGCAGGATCTACGAGGCCAGGCCGTGGTCTTGCCGGATATTTCCGTTCCTGGGGATTTACGGATCTGAGGATGCTGTGAAGGTACACACCAGCTGCCCGGGCTCGATTGAGGCTGTCAGAGCCCTCACACAGGCGCTGAGCGAGTTGAAGGAGAGCGGTTACAGGAGCACAGATGATCCGGATGCTGTGAGAAGGGCGAGAAGATGGTTCGACGATGCTCTTCTGAGGCTCTCGCCAGAGTAAGCCATCAGGCAGGGATCTCCTCCACGGACATCATTCCTCTGAGATCCACTGGTATGTGGAGAGGAGAGATCATCGTCCTGTTCTGATCCCAGCTTCCAGGGCAGACACTGAGATATCGATCAGGGTACAGGTCCTGGAACCGCGATCATTCGCTGTGACTCCAGTTCGCTCTCTGTCACATCTTCCTTCCAATTATCAAAGCCACATTCTGGTCGTCATCACTCTTCATATGCCCGGCGTGAACCGGATGATCTCCGACGATCACCATCATTGTCTTTGAGCCAGCTCTTCTGAATATCTCTCCTATGTGGGCGTCTATGGAGACGGCAGCTTTAACGAACCCATCGAGATGCAGACCGTTGTGCGCAGCCTTATCCAGACCTATGAAGTATGATACAACGAGATCCGGATCCATGGATAGCGCCTCGATGGTGAGCTGGCAGATATGATGATCAAACTCATCTGGTGGTAGTGTTCTCGGTACAGCTCCTATGTACTCTATCAGCCCGTCGTAGACCTCTGCGCCACCCTTCTCCATTATTACCGCGGATCTGAGACCGGCTGAGCTCGCCATCTCAGGTATGCTCAGAATCGGCGATCTCTTGGCGCTCTCTGTATCGTATATGCCGTGATGCTCTGGCGTGAGCCCGCTGAGTATTGATGCTATGGCAGGAGAGGTGTGATCCGAGACGTGAATAGCTCTGAAGAGGAAGCCCGAGGCAGCGATCTCCCTCATGTGCCTCAGGTGCGGCAGAAATGATCTGTAAAGCTCATACCCTAGACTGTCGACTATTATCAGAATCGCCCCCCGGCATCTCCACCGCTCGATCTCATCTATTGGCCTGCCATCCGGATTTGGGAGCTGAAATCCAAGCGATCGCGCTATGCTCGGCGCGATGTCTGTCTGGCTCACAGTTCTCATGATGTTCTGGTTTGAGATTGTCTTCACTGCCAATAAAGTTCGCCCTCGAAGATCACACAATACTGACGATATTTTATATAAGCATCAATATCCGGAAAGCTGTTCTGCTATCTCTCTAACCCCACAGCCTGTTTTATGGTTGGGAACTGCCCGAATTTATTGCTTTTTCGTTTATCTACGCGTCTGAGGCAGGCCAACCACTGGGAAGCTATTAATCATACTACCGACTTAAAGAATCATGGTGATCTTTGTGGGGTTTATTGATGAGTTCAAGGAGTTCGCGGTGAAGGGCAACGCCGTGGACATGGCAGTGGGCATAATAATCGGAGCGGCCTTCGGGGCGATCGTCAACTCGCTTGTCAAGGACATAATAATGCCGCCGCTGGGGCTCATCCTGGGAAGGGTGAACTTCACGGATCTGTTCATAGCTCTGGACGGAAAGGCATATCCATCTCTGGCAGCAGCCCAGGCGGCTGGCGCTCCGACCATAAACTATGGTCTGTTCATAAACACTATAATAAACTTCATAATAGTGGCGCTGGCCATATTCATCGTCATAAGACGCATCAATGCCATGAAGAAGGCGCCAGCCCCGCCTGAGCCGAACACGAAGGAGTGCCCGTACTGCAGGGAGACCATACCTCTGGCAGCTGTAAAATGCCCGTACTGCACGTCCGATCTTAAAACGTGAATACTCAGAGATTCAGGCCATAAACCTCTACCAGCGATGCTCTGGCCTTTTCCCTGACGATCTCCGGGAACCGGTCTGAGCTGCAGACTTTCCTGAGAGGCTCTATGGCCCTCTTATCGTTTATCTCTCCGAGAGACCATGCAGCCCATGCCCTGATCTCCTCCAGATCCCCGCTGAGCATGACATCTACGAGCGGATTGAGGGCTTTCGGATTCGCCATCTCGCCCAGCGTTGTCACGGCACAGAGCCGTATCTCAGGGTTATCGTCGCTGAGAGCTGAGACGACAAGATCGCATGCACGATCTGTGCGTATGCGCCCGAGAGCCTTAATCGCCTCAACCCGGACGTCCAGATACTCGTCGCCGAGCAGCGGGGCGATGAGATCTTCTGTCTCCTCGATCGCGAGCTCTCCCATGAAGCCAGCTGCTCTCCTCCTCACCTCCGGATCCTCGTCGCGCAGGAGATCTGCTGCTGCAGGGAGCGCATCCCTCGACTTCAGCCTGGCGAGCGCTGTGACCGCCATGCCCCTCACCATGGGATCTGTGTCATTCAGCAGATCTATGAGCGCAGCCTCAGCACGCAGGCCGCGCAGTGCTGCAGCAGCTCTCAAACGCACATCCCTCGCCGAATCGGATCTCATGGCCTGGACGAGGGCCGGAACTGCAGATGGATCGCCGATCGCCTCGAGCGCGGCTGCAGACCACTCTCTCACCGCACGGTCCACGTCGCTGAGCAGGCACCTCGATAGAGCGTAAACCGCCTTTGTATCGCCAATCTTTCCGAGAGCCCATGCGGCTCTGTAGCGTACATGGGGTGCAGGATCATCAAGAGCCTCGAGAAGGCCGGGAACCGCGCTCTCTCCCATACCCACAAGCTCCCATGCGGCCCTCTGGCTCTCAAAGTAATTCTCGCTCCTGAGCATCATGAGGGGATTTTCGCTGTTCATGCCACACCTCTCTGAATCACGCACAATCAATCGAGCATGATTGGATGATAAGGTTTACCTATATCCCGATCCATGCGTGGATCATGTTTGGAGGCAAGGATCACATCCAGATTGTCAACGGGCATCTCCACATCTCAGGCGCTGACACAGTCGAGATAGCGAGGCGGTTTGGCACTCCAGTTTACGTGACCTCAGAGGATCGTCTCAGAGAGAACATTCGGAGGTATCACAGAGCTTTTCCGGATGCTGATAAGTACTTCGCTGTGAAGGCGAATGGCAACATATCGATAATAAGAATTCTCGCACATGAGGGGGCGGGGGCGGATGTCTTCTCCGCGGGAGAGCTCTACCTCGCAAGGCTCGCAGGCGTCCCCAGGGAGAGGATACTCTTCAACGGGAACTCCAAGAGGGATGATGAGCTCAGGATGGCTGCGACCGCAGGGGTTCGGGTATCTGTTGACTCTGAGGAGGAGCTGGAGAGCCTGAGCAGGATTGCATCAGAGGTGGGTAAGAGCGTCGAGGTCCTCTTCAGGGTCAACCCAGATATCTCGGTGAAGACGCATCCGAAGATAGCCACGGGTCTGAGAAGCTCCAAGTTCGGCATACCTGCGCAGTCTGTGAGGAGCATGTACGAAAAGGCGATGCAGATGGATGGGGTGAAGCCGATCGGTCTACACTGCCACATAGGCTCCCAGATACTCGATGTATCGCCTTTTTCAGAGGCAGCTGCCAGGATGATGGACCTGGTGGGTGAGATCGCTGGTATCGGTGGTGATGTGAAGATACTGGATCTAGGTGGAGGCCTGGGGATACAGTACGATCCTGCGGCATCTCCCGCGCCATCTCCTGAGGATCTCGCGAATGCCATACTCCCTGTGATCGAGAGAAGATCGGAGGAGCTTGGTGTTAAGATGAAGTTGATTCTGGAGCCCGGGAGGAGCATCGTCGCGGATACCACTGTATTGCTCACGAGGGTGAATGTTGTCAAAAGGGCGCACGTCACATTTGTGGGTGTTGATGCAGGTTTCAATGTCCTCGCACGGCCGATGCTCTACGACGCCTATCATCACATTGTCGTGGCGAACAGGGCAGATGCCGAGATCTCGGAGAGGTACACTGTTGTGGGGCCGATATGCGAGAGCGGAGACGTCCTCGCGCGTGAAAGAGCGCTTCCTGTGGTGAAGAGGGGCGACATCCTGGCGTTTCTCGATGCAGGAGCATACGGGTTCTCGATGTCATCTCAGTACAACGGCCAGCCGCGGCCTGCAGAGGTTCTGGTCCACAGCGGAGATGTGGAGCTCATAAGAAAGGCAGAGGACATCAGCGCGCTTCTCGCCTGCCAGATCATACCGCCGAGGCTGATGTGAGTCGTTCAGAACGAATGGGGGCGGCTGAGATACAGTGGACGTTTGAGTTTGCATAGCAGGAGGCTGATGCGAGTCTCTCAGAGCGAATGTGCACCAATCATTGAGGCATTCATCCGGGTGGCAGGTTCGAATTGCTGGCAGTTTCCAGGGAATCAGCATCGTTCAGCATGTCCTTCCTGAATTCGGTGAGACACACGCTGTTGATCTCAACAATGAGGGCACACGGTCTCACCTGGTGCACTATGGAACACAGCACTTGCATGCATGCGTCATCGGTTAAGATCGACATGTGTAGAATTGGACTTAATAGTCTTATCTCGCCTCAGCACTGCTATCAGGACTCAAGTCCACAGGCGGTCGATTTGAATCAAACTCTCCACTATGGGGAGGTCTCAATTTGTCAAATTTTATGGTCAATATATTTTCAGAAAATCCTTAACCGACGACCAATGCACTTGCATGCATCATCTCCAAGATCCTGTGGATGGTGCGTCTCCTGAGATGCAACCACGTGAGCACATGATTTTTCTTATTTTGTGTATATTCATATGTGACATATTGCAGCGATCGTATCAATCCTATACAAAAGGTTTTTATCCTTACGAAAAGTATGGAGCAGTGATACGTATGTCAGATATAGCAAGAAGGACACGATCTGATGTGGCAAGGAGATCGAGAAGCACAGAGGTCTCCAGGAGATCAAGGTCCGAGGAGCTGCCGAGAAGGTCGAGATAAGCCCTGGCACATTCGTCCGGGAAGCACTCTAATTAGGAAAATATATTTTTTATTAGTTTGTGTATTTTCTGGATTTTCTGAATGCCCAGCGGTTTTCATTCCGGCTGTTCTCATCGGATCGCATAATTGAAATAAGAAAAGATTCGATCTCGTATGGGGGTTTTGTCTTGTCCAAGGACATATTGGAGAAGGGTGCAATTGTGCAGCGCGACAAGGAGACATACGCCATAGCTCCTCACATACCTGGAGGCATAATCGACCCGGCCACGCTGAGAAAGATAGCAGACGTTGCTGAGAAGTACAACGCAAAGGTGCTGAAGCTCACTTCTGCTCAGAGGATAGCGATAGTTGGCATCAGGCCTGAGGATATAGACAATGCCTGGAAGGATCTCGGCATGAGTCCTGGCCATGCCATAGGGATGTGTGTGCGGAGCGTCAAGATATGCCCGGGCACGACGTTCTGCAAGAGGGGGCAGCAGGACTCTGTTGGAGTCGGGTTGAAGCTAGACGAGAGGTACCATGGGTATCAGCTCCCCTGGAAGTTCAAGATGGGCGTCTCGGGGTGCGTCAACTCATGCGCCGAGCCCTGGATCAAGGATATCGGGCTCATAGGCACATCGAAGGGCTGGCGTGTCGTCGTCGGAGGGTGCGCCGGCGCAAAGCCGCGGATCGCGCAGGTTCTGGCAGAGAACCTGAACGACGAGGAGGCGATAGATCTCGTGGACAGGATCATCAACTACTACAAGGCGCATGCAAAGAAGCAGCGCCTGGGGGAGTTCATCGAGGAGATCGGCTTCGAGAGGTTCAAGGGCGAGGTGCTGGGATCCTGAAGATCAGAGGTCTGGCTCAAATACTGCCGGAGATGATGTTGCTGTTGGGTGAGAAAATGTCCAAGACAGAGGAGTATCTGAAGGAGGCGTTTGCCGGAGAGTCGCAGGCGAACAGGAAGTACCTGGCATTTGCTGAGAAGGCAGAGAAGGAAGGGTATCTGCAGGTTGCCAGGCTCTTCCGGGCTGCAGCCGAGGCTGAAACAGTCCATGCGATGAACCATCTAAGAGCGCTGAACGCCATACGCTCAACGAGGGAGAATCTCGAGGAGGCAGTGGCAGGCGAGACGCATGAGTTCAAGGATATGTACCCGGAGATGCTGAAGACCGCGAAGGATGAGGGAAAGAGGGCAGCTGAGATATCGTTCCGCTACGCAAACGAGGTGGAGAAGGTCCATGCGGAACTCTACAGGGAAGCACTGGCAAAGCTGGGCGAGTCAAAGGAGGAGTATCCCTACTTCGTATGCCCGGTATGCGGGATGACCGTCGGAAGGGAGCCTCCGGAGAGATGCCCCATCTGCGGAGCCAAGGGCTCGTCATTCAGGCGAATAGACTGAGGTGAATCTCCAGTTCGCGGGGCGGTAAAAATGAGCAACTCCCGCGCCCTGGAAATGGCGGGCACTCCGCTTCGCCCCCTTAAATCTTATCCAGCTTCTCTATGCCGATCTTTTTGACGTTCGGCTTCCAGATCATGTCCGGCATCCACGCGGGCGCATTGGGCGGCTTCGGCACCTGTGTTCTCCAGCCCTTGAAGATGTGGACCTTCTTCGTTCCTCTCTCCCTCAGCCTGATATCCGTGAACCCTCTGTTGGCAGCCTTGAGCGCCGCCTGCCTCGGCTGCTTCCCGCTGAAGACACCGATCTCGTTTCCTTCGGCATCCCTCAATGCGAAGTTCCTTTTCTCAGACTTTTTTTCAGCCATTTTTTATACCTCGGATTATCCATATCCATGGGCTCTTAAGTACTCCTGCATGTATATATCAAATACCCTTATATTAATTTTTTGTTCCATCTCAGGAATTGGTGAAAGTACCTCTTCGCAACTGCTCGATCGATGCGGTCAGACTATAGAAATCGATCGCGTGCGCAATTCGCTCAATGGCATCTCGTGAACCAGCAGGCAGTGTATCGAACTCGCTGCATTTGTCATCGGTTAAGGATTTTCTGAAAATATATTGACCATAAAATTTGACAAATTGAGATCTCCCCATAGTGGAGAGCTTGATTCAAATCGACCGCCTGTGGACTTGAGTCCTGATAGCAGTATTGAGGCGAGATAAGACTATTAAGTCCAATTCTACACATGTCGATCTTAACCGATGACGCATGGAATTCGCTGTAAATTCGAAACTGATCGGTATGCTTCGCGCCAGCATAAGGTCAATTTACAGCAATTTCGGCACACTGCCCCACCACACCAGCATGACGGATCACGATCAGGCGGGAAAACGAAGCGATCGAACGCATAAATGTCAGCGAAAATATAATCTCCTGCAGCCTGCATAAATCCATTCATGACTCAGCAGACTGGCTACAGCAAAAAGGTGATGGAGCACTTCATGAACCCAAGAAATGTTGGGGTCATAGAGGATCCCGACGGATACGGCAGAGTCGGAAATCCGGTTTGTGGGGACCTCATGGAGATCTTCATAAAGGTGAAGGATGAGAAAATAGAGGACATCAGGTTCAGGACTTTCGGCTGCGGGGCAGCAATCGCCACGAGCAGCATGATCACAGAGATGGCCAGAGGAAAGAGCCTGGAGGAGGCGATGAGGATAACAAGAAATGACGTGGCAGATGCTCTCGATGGCCTGCCTCCACAGAAGATGCACTGCTCCAACCTCGCGGCAGATGCGCTGCACGCAGCCATCAACGATTACCTCTCGAAAAAGCAAAAGCATTAAGATGTGGCTTGGGAGGTACAGCCCATGTGCGCTCAAAGTTCGGTGGCAGGGTGGTTGCGTATGAGAATTATCGCGCTGGCTGTCGTTATGCTCATGCTTTCAGTCCCGCCTGCTGTTTCCATAACTGGAGAGGGCACACAGCAGGTCGGAGGCGGTTTTGGAAAAGCCTGGCTCCAGAGCCTGGAGCTGATGGAGTCTGCTGGGGTAAACAGGACCAATACAACTGCGGATGGGCTCTGGTCCTGGGGTTCGGTTCCGAAGTGGCACATGCTCGTGGGCGGCAGGCTCGAGTACATGGGTTCAGGGGCGTGGTTCTATCCAGCATTTCCCACAAACAGCACGCCTATCATCGAGAACGCGAGCCTGAGCGCAAAAAATGCACCTGACTTCGCGTCTCCGGAGATGCTGAACGACCCGTGGATGATCGCCCAGGTCTCAGGCAGGCCGGTGCTCTTCAGAAGCGTGATCTGACTCACTCCTCGCCCTTTCAGGGAGAGGTCATGACCAGCATTCAGATACCGGAGATGCAGGATCAGATTTCACTGCATTGATCATCGGTTAAGGATTTTATGTAAATATATTGATCATGAAATTTGACAAATTGAGATCGCCCCATAGTGGAGAGTTTGATTCAAATCGACCGCCTGTGGACCTGAGTCCTGATAGCAGTACTGAGGCGAGATAAGACTACTAAGTCCAATTCTACACATGCCGATCTTAACCGATGACGCATGGATTTCACTGGCAATTGGCTCTGACATCTTATGAAAGTTTTTCAACGTCTCTCCGGGTGTGCCGGAGATTCGAGCGCGTCTCATGCACAGTGGAAAGGTTAAAATCGATAGAGCACCTTCCCTCCACAGGGGTGGTGTGTTGAAGGGAATTGCTGCAGTGGTGGTTCTGATGATCGGTCTGTCCTCAGCCCTCAACTTCGGCGTCTCCTCGGAAGCTCCCTCGGTGATGGAGAAGCGCCTTCTGTCATCGCTGGAAGCGATACTGATAAACACAAGGTCTCTGCCGGCGAATAACAGCACTGCCAGCCTGAATGAATCAGCGCCCAATACAAACAGCACGATGAATCAGACAACAGCTTCTGCCATCTCATCCAATGATACAATTGGAACTACGAGTGTTGGAAGTGATGTTGCATCCTCTGTGAGCGGGAATATCAGGGGCTTCTGGAGCATGGAGGCCAGCAAAAGGACCTTCGGCCGAGAGGGCATATGGTCCAGAATCTCGCTGAGCGGGGACTTCCAGGTCGACAAGTCTGTGATCTTTCACGAGCCTGCAGCATGAGATCGATACCACTGGTTCTGATAGCTCTTCTGATAGCAGATGCGCATGGGGATATCGTTCCACAGCCCCTGCCACCAGATGTTGCCTGGATGCATATTTACGGTGGGCCGTACTCAGATGGTGGGTGGTCTCTGAGGGAAACGAGCGACGGTGGATATGCAGTTATTGGGTACACTGTCAGGAACGATACGGATCTGTGGGTGTTGAAGCTCAACAGCCGCGGGGAGATCGAATGGGCCAAGACATACGGCGGCCCTGGCGATGATATGGGCTACGGGATAGATGAGGTGGAGGGCGGCGGCTTCATCGCAGTCGGCACCACCGACTCCTTCGGCCCCGGGGGCGAGAAGCTCTGGGTGCTGCGGCTCGATGAGAGAGGAGATCTCCTCTGGGACAGGGTGCTGGGTGGTTTCATCACAGATGGCGAGGCTGGATGGTCTGTCAGGGACACGGGTGATGGTTTTGTGATAGCCGGATCGACCAGATCATTTGGCGCGGGCGGCAAGGATCTCTGGATGATCAGGCTGGATCGGGATGGAAGGGTTCTCTGGTCGAAGGCCTTCGGCCGATCTCAGGATGATGTCGGATTCTCGGTGGAGCGCACAGCCTTCGGGTACATAGCCGCCGGGTATGGGACAGACGCAGGCAATGAGAATGTGTATATCGTCATGGTGAATCATCTGGGATCAGAGATCTGGAACAGGTCTTTTGGGGGTACGGGGAGCGATGCAGCGCTCTCGATGATATCATCCGGGGATGGTTTTGTTCTGGCAGGAAGAACAGAGACGAAAAGAGGGGACAAGGACATGCTGCTCGCCAGGATATCACCGCAGGGCGATCTCCTGTGGTGGAGGAGCTTTGGAGGCGAGGGGGACCAGGTGGGCATGGCGGTCGCAGAGTCCGATGATGGCTATGTCATAGCTGGAAGAAGCGGGCCAACAAACGACTGGAGCATGATGCTTGTTGTCACGGATCCTAACGGGGTGCCGCTGACATCATACAATCTGGGCAGGGGCATAGCGACATCTGTTGCGTGCAGTGGGGATGAATGCGTGGTTATCGGCATGATACCCGCAGGGGATCTTGAGCAGGAGGATCTCTTCGTCGCCAGCTTCAGGATCCCACTCTGGAGCAGCATGCCCTCATCGCTGGAGGCGCCTGAGCCACGCATTGACGAGGGCAACATCTCATCGTCGCTTCCACCGGCGCCGAACGCCACCGGAAACGCCCCGCACGTGTCTTCAGATAGCCTCAGTGGTCCGGATGGAATGACGTCCATCAGCAGAAAGGGAGAGATGGGGTCCAAGAGCTTCAGGGCGATGTTCAGGCTGTGAGCTCATGTTCGTCAGGATTCACGATATAGGGCTTTACCTGAGGTGCCCGATGCTTGTCTATCTGGAGTCGATGGGCAGAGAATGCTTCAGAGCTGATAGAGGGCGCACGCTTCTCCGCCATCTCGCGCTTTACTCAGCACCAGAGGATCTGCGCGGGGATCTCTCAAAGGTCGTGCAGGATGTGGCTACGGTCCACAGAATCCCAGAGGAAGATGTCATCAGATCCATCGATAGCATGAGGGGATCCATCTCCAGGATCGCATCTGTTCCACGGGAGCTCGTAACACCATGTGATATCGAGGTGGAGCTGCGCTCAGAGCGGCTGGGCCTCTCCGGGATTCTGGACAGGCTGGTCAGGCCTGAGCCAGAACGGCGGGGGCTGCTGGGAATGCTGCTGGGCGGAGATGCTCAGATGATTCCATCACTGGTCCGCACCGGGAGACCGCCAGGAGAGGGGGTGTGGAGGAGGGACAGGATACAGCTCGCTGGGTACGCCATGCTCCTCGAAGAGCGCTTTGGGGTTGAGGTATCCACGGGGCAGGTTGAGTACGTGCGTGAGGGGGAGATAAGACGCGTGCGCATCAGAGGCCTGGACAGATCGAGGGCGCTCTGGGTGAGGGACCGTGTGCGCAAGATACGCGATGGAGAGATGCCTGATGTGAGGAACGAGAAATGCGATTCGTGTGAGATGATCGGAATATGCGGGGTGAAGAGCTGCGCCGTCTCCAGGATGCTGTGATTCCATTATCTAAACTTCAGGTTGCAGACCTGGAGTGCAGGGGCATTGAAGGCTTCCTCATGAGCGAATAGCAGACGTTGCTTGAAGCACTCGCTCATTCGCAAGATCGCATGCCAAACTGGTGCTTCTGCTTCAAGCAGATGCATATTGGCGATCAGCATATCCTTATGTCTGCGACGCCGTGTATGATCCCCGGGGCATACTTTTTGATTTTGTGGCATCCGAGAGGCTCTGCATATCTCCCCAGAAACGCTGCAGCATGCACAGGTGGTTTTATCAGAGCGTCGGGATACTGCCACGCGGGCACGTTCTGATGGTAGTGCAGGATACCGCCGGGTCTCAATGCCTCTATTCCCTTCCTCAGGTATCTGTCGGTTATCCCCACCATGCCCATTATGACCCTGTTCGCGTCTCCTTCAGGTGTCAGAACAGCGCAGTCTCCAAGCACCGGCTCGACGATATCCTCAACGTGATTCAGCCTGATGTTCTCCACCAGATATCTGTGAGCGAGCGGATTAATCTCGATTGCTGTGATCCTCGACGGTCTCGAGTGCACTGCCATCGGCAGGGAGAAGTAGCCTATTCCAGCGAACATGTCAACAACGATCTCATCTTTACCGAGAGAGGCCATCCGCATCCTCTCCTTCACGTTGCCCTGCGAGAACATTATTCTCATCGGATCGAGCTTGAAGAGAACTCCGTTCTCCCTGTGGATCGTCTCCGCAGGTGTCCCTGCGATGACCTCCCTGCATGGCTCCCTGAACTGGCCTCTGACCCCTTGATCCGCAAGAACACATCTGCATCTCGGATAGAGCCTGAGAAGAGCGGCACCTATCATCCGCTTGTGCTCCGAGAGATCGGGATGGATCCTGACGATTATCGTGTCTCCCAGTATGAACCACCCCCTCGGGAGGAGTTTCTTGAGTGGCTCTGGAATCGATCCATCCAGGAGGTCTGAGAGCTCCGGCATTTTGATATAGTTCTCCGGGGATTGCTGCTCGACGATCTGCATCCCTGCAATCTCCTTCAGTACAGGGATCTCAACCAGCTCTCCCCTGCGCACGATCTTCCTGCGCTTATCGAGCAGCCCCCTCTCCCGGAGCATTCCGATGGCACTGGATGCCTCAGAGCTCCCGACCACCACAGCAAGCCTATCGCGTTCGCATGTAGCTCTGGTCAAACTCCACCCTCTCGGATGTGACGTTCAGTCGGAGCTCGAGCTCTCTGTCCTTTTTGATTACCTCATAGCTCCTGCCATGTACCACTATGCCTGAGTCGTAGCCCTCTGGCACCGATACGCTCAGCACGACCGGAACATAATCTCTCCTGTCTGAGAGGTACACCTTTATGCTTGAGTCGCCGGATGATGACATCCTGACGACAGTACCTCTGTAGTGGGACACGGTCACAGTGCCGCCCCTGGCGATTACGGATCTGTCGATGTTCTCCGGCAGGATCAGCTCCACCTCATGCTGTATGCCAGCCGAGTTCTCGATATCGAAGTTGAGTATGCTCTCGTTTGTGCTGTTCGAGATGTACGCGGCATACATCACGTGATCTATCTGGGCTGGGGCGAGAAATGGCGAGTAAATGAAAAAGACACCGATTCCGGCCGCGATGAGCAGAGCCGCCAGGAGGATGCCGATCTGAGTCCGTGAGTATCCGGGCCCCTTCTCAGCAGCTATCTCCTCCTCAGCCCCGGCCTTCTCCCCAGGAGTGGCCTGGGGCACCGGTGGTATCGGGGGGTGTGTTCTTTCAGATGGCTCCGCGGCCTCCTCCATGTAAAGTGCCTCAGCAACATCATGTCTGGGAGGGGCTTGCATTTCAGACGGCTCTGCAGGCCCCACGGGCGCCGCCTCCTCCGCTTCTGGGATCTCCTCTGCAGCGGGCTTGCCCCCTGGCACCTCCATCCCGGCCGGCTCCACCTCTCGCTCTGGAGCCCTCTTCTCCTCTCCGGCCGTCTCCCCTGCCTGTGGCTCTCTGATCTCAGTCCTGTCCTTCAGAAGTGGAACCTTCCGCCGGCTTGGCAGCGTGACCGATCCCTTCTCGAAATCGAAGATCAGATCGGTGTATATGCCGGATGAGTCCACGAAATGATATGCTCTCGGAACGAGGTATGAGACACCTGAGATCTTCACCTCATCGAAGAACTGGGTGTTCTTCATGAGTCTGTCTTTGAAGGCATAGACTGCCCCGCTCTCCATCTTCGCCTCGACCTCGCTCAGGCTGGGGAAACGGTCCTCTGATACGGCGAGCTCTGCAGTCGCCTTCGCATAGGCCTCGAAGAATACCCGGCTCATCCTGTTGAGCCTGTTCGTGTACCTCCTGTCAAACAGGAACGAAAAGCTATCTCCGCTGAGCGGAAGTGGGCCTTTGTTCTCATTTGCGAGCTTCCACGATGAGAAGGAGACATCCATCGTATCTGTAGCTGCGCGGACCATGATAAGTAATTTTTGGAAAAATCCACTGACTGCTCATGGCGTCATATATGCGCTGTGCCATCAGTCCTTACCTTTATGGTCTCGGATCACTTGGAGTTCCTCAGGATCGAATAACTGAAAATGCAGTCCAGAAAGCATGCTCTCACATGATTCCAGATGGATCTCACAGGGTTGCATGGGGTACTGACAGAGTCGCTGCGAATCACATATCGCAGTAGATCGCAGGGTCGGAGACTCGAATAGCTGAGTGAACCTGCTGTAATCAACAGCTATGAGCGAGATGTTCCATGAGTCTGGATTGAGCGTTGTGGATCCAATGAATCGAGTACACGACCTATGGCGTTGGATGTGACGCGAAATAGCTTCAGGACCCAACACCAGCGCGATCCTGGGGATAACTATATATACTGGGTTGCCCTTGCTTGGAGTGCTGCATTACATCGATTCAATTGATTTTGTTGAGATGTTTTTGTGGCAGAGCGGCTCTTCTCGAGTCGAATAAGAAGTGAAATATATGAGATTTGGTAATAGGGGTGGCTTCAACCACGGCCCAAGAGAGATGCATGATGTGGTATGCTCGGATTGCGGTAAACAGACACAGGTTCCATTCAAGCCCGATGGGTCTAGGCCCGTATACTGCAAGGAGTGCTATCAGAAACACAGGCCCGCAAGGGTGAGATGAGATCCACGCGCTGAGAGGCGCCCAAACTCATTTCTCGACCTGTTTTTTGTTTGATTCCGTATTGCAGATGATTGCGGATTGCTGCCCGGATCGTCGAGATCCGCACACGCAATCATGTAGCATCACTGATTGTGTACCTGCATATATCTCCAGTATTTTCGCAGGTTTCACGAGGCATACTGCCACGATCGTGAGCTCGTATCACTGAATGGTTCTGCTGGAATCGAGATCCATGAAGGGATATCCCCTGAATCTGGAGGGGCTGGCGCTCTGGTTTTCAACGAATCAAGTACACGACCACTGCCACCGGAATCGATCGAAATGCTCTTCAGCAGCCCGATCCCGGCTCGCAATGCTTTCGTCCTTTTGTAACGCTGCCTGTCGGAGACGGTGAGTGCCCTATCCATCACCTGCTATCGGAATATTTATATAGAACCTCAAACAGCTTTAAGCCCAGCCAGGCTTTGGAGGAGTTGATTTGGCTGGAATGAGCGGCTATCCGATCATCATTTTAAAGGAAGGTGCCAAGCGCGATGTGGGACGCGAGGCCCAGCATAAAAACATAACAGCGGCGAGGGCGGTGGCAGAGGCTGTGAGAACAACCCTTGGCCCGAAGGGCATGGACAAGATGCTGGTGGACAACAATGGAGATGTGGTGGTCACGAACGATGGCGCCACGATACTCTGGGAGCTGGACATAGAGCATCCAGTTGCCAAGATGATCGTGGAGGTTGCAAGGGCGCAGGATGATGAGGTGGGAGATGGGACCACAACAGCAGTTGTCCTCGCGGGAGAGCTTCTGAAGAAGGCAGAGGAACTTCTTGACAGGGGCGTCCATCCCACAACGATAGTTCAGGGGTACAAGACAGCTGAGGCGAAGGCCAGCGAAATTCTCGAGAGCATGTCGCTCGAGGTCACCAGGGAGAACAGGGATGTGCTGAGAAAGATAGCGATGACCGCGATGACCGGTAAGGGCATCGAGGCGATGAAGGAGAAGCTGGCGGATATTGTGGTGGATGCAGCTCTCGCCATCGAGGACAACGGAAAGGTGGATGTGGAGAACAGAGTGAAGATAGTGAAGATCACCGGCGGAAGTCTGGCTGACACAGAGCTCGTGCACGGCATCGTTCTTGAGCTGGAGCGCCTGAATCCCGAGATGCCCAGAAGGGTCGAGGATGCGAGGATCGCCCTGCTGGATGCAACGCTCGAGCTGAAGAAGCTTGGAACGGATGCAAAGATAACGATCTCAGAGGTCGAGGGTCTCAGGAGCTTCAAGGAGGGCGAGAAGAGGGTCCTTGAGGCACAGGTGGAGGCTCTTGCAAAGGCCGGAGCAAATGTGGTGCTGTGCCAGAAGGGCATCGGAGTTGCTGCATCGCATTTCCTGGCAAAGCACAACATGCTTGCTGCACGCAGGGTCAAGGACGAGGACATGAAGATGCTCGCACTTGCGACCGGCGCGAGGATAATAGGCGATCCGATGCAGGCATCCCCGCAGGATCTCGGGCATGCCAGAGTCGTTGAGGACAGGAAGATCAAGAAGGACAAGCACATGATCTTCGTCGAGGGCTGCAAGGACCCGAAGGCAGTGACGATCGTCGTCCACGGTGGATCCGAGGTCTTCCTGGATGAGATGGAGCGGGCTCTTAACGACGCCCTGATGGTTGTTGGTGATGTGCTCTCCTACAGAAAGATAGTTCCCGGCGGAGGCGCTCCTGAGGTTGAGGTCGCTGAGAGGATGAGAGAATATGCTGCGACGCTCAGCGGCAGGGAGCAGCTCGCGGTGGGAGCATTTGCAGATGCAGTCGAGGTCATACCCAAGACGCTTGCAGAGAACGCAGGTCTCGATCCGATAGATACCATTGTGTCCCTGAGATCGAAGCATGGTGCAGGTCTCCGAACATATGGAGTCGATATCCATAAAGGAGGTACTGCGGACATGCTCGACGGCGGCGTTGTGGAGCCCCTCAAGGTGAAGCTTCAGGCGGTGAAGTCAGCTGCAGAAGCCGCCACAATGGTCCTCAGGGTGGATGATGTGATAGCTGCTAAGAGAGAGGAGCTCAAGCCGAAGCCAGGGCAGAGTCCACACGACTACACGAGGATGTGAGCAGTCACATCCTCTTTTGAAGGTGAGCGCGATGGCAGATGAACCTTCAGAGGAGATCATTGAGGGCTCTGAGGAGGAGATAGAGGCAGTATCTATCGGGGGCTCCTCTGAAGACATTTCTGTGGATGAAATTGCGAGACTCCGGCAGGAGCTAGAGGATGCCAGGAGGCTCGCAGATGAGCGGCTCGAGCAGCTTTTGAGATGCAGGGCAGAGCTGGACAACGTCATAAAAAGAAACTCCCGTGAAAGGGAGGAGCTCGCAAGGTTCGCATCTGAGACGATCATAAAAAAACTCCTGGTCTTCCTGGACAGCCTGGAGCAGGCAGCGAAGCACGATGATGGATCCAAGGCGCTGTACGAGCAGCTCCTGGATATAATGAGATCTGAGGGGCTGGAGCCGATAGATGCTCTGGGGAAAAAGTTCGATCCGTTTGTGCATGAGGCGATGATGCAGGTCGAGTCCCAGGAGGCTGAGGACGGGACTGTCGTTCAGGAGTTTCAGAAGGGATACACACTTCATTCAAAGGTCATAAGAACATCGAAGGTCGCTGTCGCAAAACGTGGATAAGGTTAAATGTTAATTGCATAATTATGTTTAGGGGATGGTAGCATGTCGAAGATCATAGGCATAGATCTTGGAACCAGCAACTCCGCCGCTGCGGTGCTTATTGGAGGAAGACCGACGATAATACCCAGCGCTGAGGGCACGAGCCTGGGTGGAAAGGCGTTCCCATCATACGTTGCATTCACAAAGGATGGCCAGGTCCTTGTGGGGGAGCCGGCCAGGAGGCAGGCCATCACAAACCCTGAGGGCACGATAACTGGTATTAAGAGAAAGATGGGAACCGACTACAAGGTAAAGGTCTTCGGAAAGGAGTATACTCCCGAGGAGATCTCTGCCCATATTCTGAGGAAGATAAAGCAGGATGCAGAGGCCTTCCTGGGTGAGAAGGTCGAGAAAGCCGTGATCACGGTGCCTGCGTACTTCAATGACAACCAGCGGCAGGCGACGAAGGATGCAGGTACGATAGCAGGGCTTGATGTTGTTAGGATAATCAACGAGCCGACGGCTGCTGCGCTGGCCTATGGTCTTGACAAGGGGGGCGAGCAGAAGATCATGGTCTTCGACCTCGGCGGCGGGACGCTTGATGTCACGATAATGGAGATGGGCGAGGGTGTCTTCGAGGTCAAGTCGACAAGTGGCGATACACAGCTCGGCGGCAGGGACATGGACGAGCGGCTCCTCAACTACGTCGTTGAGAAGTTCCGCCAGGAGACGGGAATCGACCTGCGGAAGGACGCGATGGCAATGCAGCGTCTCCGCGAGGCCGTGGAGATCGCAAAGATCGAGCTCTCATCCATGCTCCAGACAACGATAAACCTCCCATACATAACAGCGGATGCCGGCGGTCCGAAGCATCTGAACATGACGATAACGAGGGCGAAGCTGGAGGAACTCATCCAGGATGTGCTGGAGAGGTGCCGCGGCCCGATGGAGCAGGCTCTCAGCGATGCGAAGCTCAGCAAGAGTGATATCGATAAGATAATCCTGGTTGGTGGGCCGACGAGAATGCCCGCGGTACAGGAGTTCGTTAAGCGCGTCATGGGAAAGGATGTCGAGCGCGGCGTTGATCCGATGGAGTGCGTCGCAATGGGCGCGGCCATACAGGCAGGAGTGCTCGCGGGCGAGGTCAAGGATATCCTGCTCCTGGACGTCACGCCGCTCTCACTGGGCGTTGAAACCCTCGGCGGGATCATGACAAAGCTGATAGAGAGGAACACAACGATCCCAACCAGGAAGAGCCAGATTTTCACAACCGCAGCGGACAATCAGACGAGCGTCGAGATACATGTGCTCCAGGGCGAGAGGCCGCTTGCTAAGGACAACATCTCCCTTGGCAGGTTCACACTCGTGGGCATACCCCCAGCGCCCCGCGGAATTCCGCAGATAGAGGTCACGTTCGATATAGATGCGAACGGCATACTTCACGTCTCAGCGAAGGATCTTGCTACGAAGAAGGAGCAGCGGATCACCATCACAGCGCCTCACAGGCTTTCGAAGGAGGAGATCGAGCAGAAGGTGAAGGAAGCGGAGAGGTACGCGCAGGAGGATGCTAGACGCAGGGAGGAGATCGAAACCAGGAACCAGGCTGACAACCTGATATACACGACTGAGAAGATGCTGAAGGAAGCCGGAGATGTGGCAACGTCCGAGCAGAGGGAGAGGATCGAGAAGGCGATATCTGAGCTCAGAGACGCGCTCTCAGGTAAGGACATCCAGGAGATCAAGAGCAGGATGGAGAAGCTTCAGAATGCGGTCTATGAGCTCTCGGCTGCGATGTATCAGAGGGCTGCACAGAGCCAGAGCGGATCTGCCTCTAGCTCATCTGGATCCACATCTGGCGGCAAGACAGTTGAAGCGGACTACGAGGTCGTGAACGACGATAAGCGCTGAGTGAGGCGGTCGGGGTGGCGGAGAAGAGGGATTACTACGAGATCCTCGGCGTCGACAGGAACGCCACAGAGAAGGAGATCAAGAGCGCTTATCGTAAGCTGGCGATGAAGTACCATCCCGATCGCTCCGACGCCCCAGACGCAGAGGAGAGGTTCAAGGAGATCTCGGAGGCGTACGCTGTACTTTCAGATCCTGAGAAGCGGAGGCAGTACGATCAGTTCGGACATGCCGGCATCGGCCAGTACTCCCAGGAGGATCTCTTCAGATCCGTCGACTTCGAGGATCTGCTCAGAGGGTTCGGGTTCGGCACTGATAGCATCTTCGACATGTTCTTTGGCAGAGGTCGCCGCGGGCCTGTGAGGGGAAGGGATCTCAGATACGACCTGGAGATAACGCTGGAGCAGGCTGCCTCAGGTCTGGAGACCACAATCGAGGTGCCCCGGACAGAGGTCTGCAGGACCTGCTCGGGTACGGGAGCAAAGCCGGGTACATCGCCGGTGAGGTGCCAGAGCTGTCATGGCACAGGACAGATAACGAGGACACAGGTGACGCCGTTCGGTCAGATAGTGACATCGACCACATGCTCCAGGTGTGGCGGGAAGGGGCAGGTGATACAGACGCCCTGCGACGACTGCGATGGCACCGGCAGGGTGAGGAGGTACAGAAAGATAAACGTCAGGATCCCGCCTGGCGTGGACACAGGCCATCACCTCAAGCTGAGAGGCCAGGGTGAGGCTCCGCCGTTCTCTCCTGGGGCACAGGCTGAGCCTGGGGACCTGTACATATTCATCAACGTCAGGCCGCACCCGCTGTTCTTCAGGGATGGCGACAACCTGATTCACGAGATGAACATCAGCATGACGCAGGCTGCCCTCGGCACAGAGCTCGATGTTCCAACCCTGGATGGAAGAGCACACCTGAAGATACCTCCAGGAACGCAGAGCGGATCGCTTTTCAGGATCAAGGGCAAGGGCATGCCAAGGCTCCATGGCACGGGCACAGGGGATCTTCTGGTGCGAACGAACGTGAGGATACCCACATCGCTGACGCCCAGGCAGAGACAGCTCCTCGAGGAGCTCGCAAGGGAGTTCGGCGAGACAGAGGGCAGAAGACATCATGGGAAATCCGGTTTTTTCGAGAAGATAGTTGATGAGGTAAAGGGCGCTGTGCGGTAGGATCTGATTCAGGAGATCCAAAGCGCCTGACATTTCAGTTCCTGATCAATCAGGCGTTGCGGGAAAAATCCGGTGGTTGTCGTTGTTTCCTTGAAGAGAGCAGCGCCCAGCGCTCCGGGATAACCGGCGCGCTGCAGCTCTGTATGTATCAGATGGCTCAGATCAACAGGCCACCTGTTGAGCATACCGTCAATTTTATAAATAAACGGTCTGACCTCAGTAAGCGATGTTCCGCCGGAAGAGGGAGTGGATATCGGCATCCGAGGTTGCGGAGTACGCATACTGTCCTGTGGCCTGGTACCAGAGCAGGATGGGAATGCGACCTTCCGGACACGTGCGCAGGGAGATGATGGAGGGGAGGGAGATGCACAGAGCAGCAGGCGCGTCCCTGTCGAGATCGCATCTTCTGAAAAGGATCTCGGGTATCCTGCGGATCGCAGGAGGGCTTATGATGCTTTTATCAGTTATTGGATGGTTTGTTCATGAATGAGATCACGCCGCTCCTCTTTGTTCTGGGCACTGCATCTCTGCTTCTGTCCATCAAGATATCCTCGGCTGCGAGATCCCTACAAGTGAGATACGGTTTGCTGGATGGAGATGCCCTCTACTCAGATCTGTCCGGATCTGGAAGGGTCCTGCGTTCCGAGCGCTACCATCTCTCAGGAAAGCCAGATTACATAATAAAAGAGGGCAGGAATCTGATACCCGTAGAGGTCAAGAGCAGCCTGGCAGAAAAGCCGTACAGGAGCCACCAGCTCCAGCTTGCAGCCTACGGCCTGATCATGGAAGAGATCTACAGAACATATGTTCCGTACGGGTATATCGTCTACAGGAACAGGCGCTACAGGATAGAGCTCAATGACGATCTTAGGGCTGAGGTCCTGAGCGCTTTGGATGAGATGAGGCGCGCGCTGATAAGGGGGCATGCTAAGAGGAATCACAGCCAGAAGGCGAGATGCTTGAGGTGCTCCTTTCGCAGGGGCTGCAAACAGGCGCTTTGACGCCTTGATACGATGGCATCGGGAACGCCTGTCGAATATAATATTCCGCATAAGTTGCTATAATATAGAATATCACATAAAATCGTCTATGAAGTATGACATATCCAGTAGCTTTTAAATGAGTTTACATGGAGTGACGCAAAGGACTATAAATGAGGACTGGTAGCAATGGGCTTGCGGGCATCAAAGTTGCTAAGCACATAAGAGCGATCATGCCGGAGAGCAACCAATTATAGCCTTTTGCGTCACTTCATGTAAATCCATTTAAAATTTACTGGATGTGTCATACTTCACAGATGATTTTATGTGACGTGCAATATTATATCAACTTATACGGAATACTATAGGTTGTGGCCTTTGCAATCAAGTACTTGGCGCCAGAGAGCCTGTGATTCTCCATGTGTGATGGGCTTTTGGTCAAGCCGTGAAGGAGATCCCCTCATATGTTTCAATCCTCCAGCAGGTAAGCACGAGTGTTACACCTGCACAATTCATGGGGCAGGCTGGCATGAATACCCGGCCGTTTGTGCCCGGAGGTTTACTGCGGCAGAAATCTGGCTTACATCCTGCAGGCTATCGGCATCCTCCAACCGCTCCCGAAGGCGCGGTCTGTGACCCTAATACCTGGTGGCGCCTGCTTCCGCTTGAACTCCGCGGTTTTGATCATCCTCAGGACGTATCTCACAAGCTCAGGATCAAAACCGGCGCTCGCGATCTCCTCCTCAGACTGGTGCTGCTCTATGTGCCTGTGCAGAATCTCATCCAGGATTTCGTATGGGGGAAGGACGTCCTGGTCTCTCTGCCCAGGCCTGAGCTCAGCAGACGGCGCCCTCTCAAGAACCCTCGGGGGTATCACAGCTCCTCTCCTGTTGATCCACCTCGCTATCCTGTAGACCATGGTCTTGGGGACGTCTGATAGCACGGAAAAACCACCTGACATGTCCCCGTAGATCGTGCAGTATCCAACTGCAAGCTCGGATTTGTTTCCCGTCGACAGAACGATATGCCCGAACTTGTTCGAGAGTGCCATGAGTATATTCCCCCGTATCCTCGCCTGGATGTTCTCCTCTGTCACATCTCTCTTCACATCCCTGAAAACCGGCTCCAGGGTGCGCTCGAATGCCATCATTATCTCAGTTATCGGTATGGTGATGGTTTTTATACGGAGGTTCCTTGCAAGCTCCAGGGCATTCTCCATGCTCTCCCTGCTGGTGTATGGAGATGGCATGAGAACGCCAGTCACATTCTCGGGGCCGAGCGCCTCAGCGGCAACCGCAGCTGTGAGGGACGAGTCAATGCCGCCGGATAGCCCGATCACAGCCGATGTGAACCCGCATTTGCGAACGTAATCCCTGGTGCCTAGCACAAGCGCCCTCCATATCTCAGACTCCGGAGAGAAGTCGTCTCTGGAGACATGTCCGCTGTGGGAATCCATATCCACTACCAGCACATCCTCCTCAAACGCCGCAGCTCTCGCCATCAGCTCTCCTGAAGGTGTGAAAGCACAGCTTCTGCCGTCGAAGACCAGATCGTCATTGCCGCCGACCTGGTTCACATAGATGAGAGGTACTCCGTACTTGCGGGCGATGGTGCTGAGCATCATCTCTCTTCTGAGGTGCTTTCCCGCAGTGAAAGGCGATGCGGACATGTTTATAAAACAGTCAGCTCCGCGCAGGTCCTCCAGCGGGTCCCTCTGGTACCTTCTGCGCCCGAAGGGAGATCTGTCGTTCCAGATGTCCTCGCATATCGAGATCCCAAACGTTCTCCCCTTTATGTTCAGCATCTGAGGTCCTGATGCAGGCTCAAAGTATCTCTCCTCATCAAAGAGATCCCATGCTGGGAGCAGAGTCTTGCGGAAGATCTGCTTCACAGATCCATCTGCTAAAAGGGCAGCAGAGTTGAAGAGTGTTCTCCCGGTATCGGATATATTCGGCTCCGGTATCCCGACGAGCACGGGCGGAGAATCTTTGAGATCGAGCGCGAGCCTCCTGAGAACATCCCAGGCTTTGCTCACAAAGCCGGGCATGAGAAGAAGATCGCGCGGAGGATATCCCAGCAGGGACATCTCGTGGGTTATCGCCAGGTCTGCATCAAGCGACTCCACAGCTTTTCTGATAAGAGACGCATTGCCCTCGAGATCCCCGACGGTTGTGTTGATCTGTAGAAGAGCTGCTCTCATCGGATCAGCGTATGGCACATCTCTTATATATACCAATCTGGATCGAGCGAGCTGCTCTTCAGGCATGATTAAAACCAGCTGGCATCTTCATCAATGAATGAGCCAACCGGAGTTCCATTCCACCGACCAAAGTATTAATAGGGAGCTGGTGGATCTGAGCTCGAAGATCTGAACCGAGGATGGGGTCATGACCAGAAATATCAGGGTCGAGGAGCTAACCCAGAGGCCTGTTGAGAAGCAGAAGATAGAGGTTGTGGAGCGCAAGGGACTGGGGCATCCGGACAGCGTTGCAGATGGCATCGCGGAGGAGATCAGCCGGGCCCTCTGCAGAGAGTACATCGAGAGGTTCGGCAGGGTGCTTCACCACAACACCGACAAGATACAGATAGTGGCGGGACGCTCCAGGCCGGCGTTCGGCGGTGGGGAGGTCATCCAGCCCCAGTACATACTGCTCACAGGCAGAGCGACGCGGACATGCGGAGATGTTGAGGTGCCTGTGGACGCAATAGCGCTGAGAACAGCACGAAACCACCTCAGGAGAGCTCTGAGAAACCTCGATCTGGATACACATGTCATCATAGACTGCAAGATAGGCACAGGCTCTGCAGATCTGTGTGATATATTCGACAGAGATGTTACCACTGTGCCAAGCGCGAATGATACATCATACGGTGTGGGATATGCTCCGTTATCTGAGACCGAGAGGATAGTGTACAGCACAGAGCAGGAGCTTCTCTCGCTCAGGAGCAGAATACCCGCGATAGGCGAGGACATAAAGGTCATGGGTCTCAGGGATGACGATACGATCTATCTGACGATCGCATGCGCGATGGTCGACAGGTACATAGATGATCTGGATCACTACGTGGAGACGAAGAAAGAGATCGTGGAGGCGATCTCCGCCAAGGCGCAGTCGATGACAAGGCGCAGGGTCAGCGTGCAGATGAACGTGGGCGATAACATAGCAACCGGCTCTGTGTACATCACTGTCACAGGCACCTCTGCAGAGATGGGGGATGACGGCGCTGTGGGCAGGGGCAACCGTGCAAATGGCCTGATAACACCGAACAGACCGATGAGCCTGGAAGCCACGTCAGGGAAGAACCCGATCAACCACGTCGGCAAGATCTACAACCTCCTCTCAAACCTCATAGCAAAGGAGATCGCTGAGGAGGTGGAGGGTGTGGAGGAGGTTTACGTGAAGATACTCTCACAGATCGGCAAGCCAATAAGCCAGCCGCACATCGCATCTGTGCAGCTCGTCCTGAAGGAGGGGGTGAGTATGAATTCGGCACATTCCAGGGCGCAGGAGATAACCGACAGGTGGCTCGAGGACATCCCCAGGGTGCAGCAGATGATATTCCGCGGGGAGCTCCAGACATACTGAGGTGGAGTTATGAGAGCGCTGGCCATGGCTCTTCTTTTTGTCCTTATACCACAGATCTCATATGCCGCGGGCACACTGATCTGGAGCGGAGAGAGGCCGGATGTGCTGACAAGCTCCGGCGATGAGATCTATGCTGCGGTCTACAGAGCCGGCAATGATACAACGGAGATCCTGAGGATATCTCCTGATGGGGAGCTTCTGGGCCGATTTGAGGTCGACGGGCGTGTCAGAGGGCTTGCCTTCAACAATGGTGAGCTGCTGGTCTCACATTCGGACAGGATAACCTCGATCAGGGGCGAAAGCATCCGTGATATTGCAGGAGGTCTCAACAACCCGGGATCGATAGCAGCTATTGGGGATCAGATCTTTGTCGCGGTCGATGGTGGGGTGCTCGGAATAGGCAGGCATGGAGAGGATTTGACGGTAAACACGGGGAGGCATCTCTTTCTCGAGATATGGACAGTTGAGCACGGCATCGCCAGAACAGGGCCAGGCCCGCGCATCATGATCGATTTCCCCACATACTCGCTGGATGATGGCACGCTCAGATCGATGATGCCCCTCGATGGCGTGGAGGATGCAGATATCATAGTCGGGACGGGCATATCGCTCTCCGGAGATCTCGGCGGAGGTGCAAGCAGCATTCTCAATGCTGTGAAGCTGCCGTACACAGCAGAGGTATCAACGATGGAGACGAACGAGACCGATCGGTTCGGTATTCTGGGCATTGAGGATGGCTGTGTGCACATGACGCACATGGGCGAGATGTTCCGGCTCTGCCCTGGCGAGTCCAGGAGCTTCACAAGAAACACATCCAGCCCGGGCGGCTCTCTTGATATAGTGCTCACGACCAGGGTCACAAACCACGGCTTTGTTTACCTGGAAACACCTGGCGCGCAGGAGGAGATATAAATCAGGCATGACAAATGAAGGGATTGATGGTATGATGAGAAACGATGGAGCACCAGGCGATTACGATGAGATGTCGATGTGTCTCAGGACGTACACGATCGGCGGGGAGGTCCTGGTGGCTGTCTGCGACAGCGAACTGCTCGGACAGCGGTTCACGGAGAACGAGCTCCAGCTCGAGGTGAGCGTGAGCTTTTTCGGTCAGGAGCTGGCATCGGCGGCGATGCTCGAGAGAGCTCTCGAGGAGGCGACGATGGCGAACTTCGTCGGCGAGAGAGCGGTCGCATGGGCGATAGCATTCGAGTATGTCGATAGCGAGAACGTTCTGCATATCGATGGGGTTCCGTGCGCCCAGATGGTGCGAATGTGAAGAGCATATGTCCCAGATGCGGTGGGGCATCTGATGACGGGCTCTGCCTCTCCTGCATTCTCGAGACGACAGAGTTCATGGTCTGCCCGGATCAGATCGAGCTTGTCGTCTGCCCGGTCTGCGGCTCAATCCTGGACAGGGGAAGGTGGAGGCAGTCAGATTCGGATCTGGATGAGCTCATCAGAGATGCTCTCTTCAAGAAGATCTCTGTACACCATGAGCTTGAGGATGTCGAGCTGGAGATCCTCCTGCATCCAAGGGGATCCACGAGGTTTGTGGCAGATGTCCATCTGAGCGGCATGTTCAGGGGCGCTATCGTGCATTCTGACTGTCAGATCAGGGTAAGGGTATCAAGACGCACATGCGACAGGTGCAGCAGGATCTCCGGCAGATACTTTGAGGGCATAGTCCAGGTGAGGAGGAGTGAGAGGCCGCCGGAAGAGAGCGATCTCTCAGAGGCGAGGGAGATCGCCCAGAGCCTTGCAGCGGCTGGATATAAGAAGGGCGACCGGCTCGCATTCATACAGGACATAAAGGACGTCAGGGGAGGCATAGACATCATTGTGGGCTCCACACAGCTTGGAAGGCATATAGCAAAAACCATCGCTCAGAGGTTCGGCGGCAGGGTCCAGGAATCTGTGAAGCTTGTGGGATGCAGGGACGGGAAGGACATCTTCCGGACAACCATGCTTGTGCGCCTTCCCAGGCTCAGGAAGGGCGATGTGATATACTCAAAGGGTACGGTGATGGAGGTGGTGGGGTTTGAGGGGAGAAGGACGGCGGTTGTCTCTCTGGACAAGGGCGAGCGATTCTTCATATCTGAGGATGAGGCTGATGCTGCGGAGATCATAGGAGACAGCTCGAAGGCCAGGAAGAGCGTGGTGATCTCCGTTGACGAGAGCGTGGTGGAGGTTCTGGATCCGGAGAGCTACCGGACCGTGCTCACGATTCGCCCGGCTGGAATGAAGCTCGAGTCTGGAGCAGAGGTGAAAGTATTGCATACAGACAGGGGTATGTTTTTATTGTATTAGTATTATAAATTGTATGCCGATCGGGTGGTACCAAAAAGTTATTAAACTAGTTTTGCCCCTTACTTTTTGATAGATGCTCGCGTGGGAGCTATTGTAAGAGCGTTGTATCTCACATGAGAGCTCGGTAGGACCACAGTGGGCAGTTATCACATAATCCATAAAGCTGATACATGAGCATGGGAATAGTTGGATAAATGCACGTTCATGATCATTACAGCTCGATAGGAAGGGCACCTGAAGGGTATTTTGGCTGAAGGACTGTGCAGGGTGAAGCAGTTGGGCGACGCCGATACAGTGTGGGTAGGTCGACCTGTCGGGCGGTGAAGGTCTGCGTGACTTTTATCTGACTATTTTAAAATTTGGAGTGTCTTATATGCAGAATGTTGACACAACAAAATATATAATTTACGCTGATATCACTGCAGATGGCATAGTGGAGCGGCCCGATGTTGTGGGAGCGATATTCGGCCAGACGGAGGGGCTGCTGGGCAGCGATCTCGATCTCAGGGATCTGCAGAAGACTGGAAGGCTCGGCAGGATAGACGTCCAGATATCCTCAAGTGGCGGGAAGTCGATGGGCACGATCTCCATACCCTCAAGCTTCGATAAGGTCGAGACCGCGATCCTGGCTGCAGCTCTTGAGACCATAGACCGGGTTGGGCCCTGCATGGCAAGGATACAGGTTACAAAGATAGAGGATGTAAGAGCCGCGAAGAGGAAGTACATCATCGACAGGGCGAAGAGGATACTGGTGGAGATGTTCGATGAGAACATCCTTGAGACTGAGCAGATCACTGAGGAGATCAAGCAGTCTGTGAGGGTGGAGGAGATCACCTACATAGGCAAGGACAACCTGCCGGCGGGTCCGAACGTGCTGGACTCAGATGCGATTCTTGTTGTTGAGGGACGGGCTGATGTCCTGAACCTTCTCAAGTACGGCATAAAGAACGCCGTCGCTGTTGGCGGTACGAACATACCTCCCACGATCACAGAGCTCTGCTCGAAGAAGATCGCCACAGCATTCACAGATGGCGACCGCGGCGGGGAGCTCATCGTCAAGGAGCTTCTGCAGGTCGCGGATATAGATTACGTCGCACGTGCGCCGGAGGGCAAGTGCGTGGAGGAGCTGACGCAGAAGGAGATCATTCGCGCACTCCGCCAGAAGATCCCGGTCGAGCAGGTCATGGACATGTACAAGATCAAGCCGGTTGCGAGAAAGAAGCGGGAGATCGTGACCAAGCGTAAGAGCCTGATAAAGGAGAGACCTGTCTCTGTCAGGACTGTCGCCCAGGTGGTCCCAATAGCGCACCGTGCTGAGATAGCTCCACCGCCAGAGATCCAGACCAGAGCGCTTCAGAAGGATGCCCATGAGCACTACGAGGAGCCGGAGATCGAGGCCGAGGAGGCCGGGGAGTGGTTCAAGCATCACGTCGAAGAGCTCGACGGGACGCTCACGGCAAGGCTTTTCGACAGAAACAACAACCCGATAAGGGATGTGGCTGTGCGCGACCTCGCAAAAGAGCTGAAGGAGTCAAACGGCAGCGTCCATGGCGTGATATTCGATGGAGTGGTCACCCAGAGGCTTCTCGATATCGCGGCTGAAAAAGGCCTGGACTATCTGATTGGAGCGAAGATGGGGAGCATAGCGAAGACCCCTGTGGGGGTAAAGGTCATAACAAGTGGTCAGTGATCACACAGGCTTACTCCGGCCTGGAGACCGGAGTTTGCTCCCTGCTGCTCTCTATCCAGGAGATTCTGCCCGGATCTCCTTTTCACCATCTATTGAGCTGCTCCTCTGCCCTCAGATACTGCATACATGCGGGGATGCCCATCGTCCCACTGGCTTTTGCTTCTGTTCACAGGCGCGGGCGCGAATGGCTGAATATGCCGTCTTAGTCCAGATGAATAACCTGACATTGTCATCTCCTACTACTATTTCATGCGTCATCGGTTAAGATCGACATGTGTAGAATTGGACTTAATAGTCTTATCTCGCCTCAGTACTGCTATCAGGACTCAAGTCCACAGGCGGTCGATTTGAATCAAACTCTCCACTATGGGGAGATCTCAATTTGTCAAATTTCATGGTCAATATATTTTCATAAAATCCTTAACCGATGACAAATGACTACTATTTAGAGGACGATGCTGCAGATCTTCGATGATGCGATTCTCTGGCAGAGATTCTGGCTTCGCTCTTATCCATATGTTAACTTGCCCAATAGAAGCACTGGGCTTGCTATACATTCCAGGTAAATGAATAAGTACTTTCAGCAGCCATATTGCACGACCCGCAAGTTGCCAAACACATAAGAGCGAAAATGTCAAAGTTATGTAAGCAGCAACTTATAGATCATGCAACGTGGTCGCTGAAAGCATTCATTGCCACGCCTTCGACTAAGTCAAAACGAACGATAGCATGACTGATGCCTCTTCGTGCAGGTCATCAGATGGATGAGAGCGTTCGATCTCTCGGCCATCCATCTCCTCGAGTTTGTCGCTGAGCACTAGATAGACTTATATCTGCATAGCGTATTTGCCATCAAAACCATAATGGTGATTCGATTGAGCCTCTTAGATCATGTCGACCCGGAGATATCAGTGGTGATACGCAAGGAGCTGGACCGGCAGAGAAACACCCTGGTTCTTGTCGCCGCGGAGAACTTCACCAGCCCTGCGGTGATGGAGGCACAGGGCTGTGTGATGACCAACAAGTACGCTGAGGGCTATCCGGGAAAGAGGTACTACCGCGGCTGCACATTCATGGATGAGGCCGAGAACCTTGCAAGGGATAGATGCAGGGAACTCTTCGGCGCTGAGCACGTTAATGTACAGCCGCACAGCGGCTCTCAGGCGAACATGGCCGCGTACTTCGCCACGCTCAGCCCCGGGGACACCATAATGGGCATGAACCTCGATCATGGTGGTCACCTTTCTCACGGATCCCCTGTCAACTTCTCAGGAAAGCTCTATCGTGTTGTTCCATATGGGGTGAGCAGGAAGACGGAGATGCTGGATTACGGAGAGGTCCTGGAGATCGCCAGGAAATGCAGACCGAGGATGATAGTATGCGGCGCCTCTGCGTATCCGAGGATCATAGATTTTAAAGCGATGCGTGAGATCGCCGACGAGGTCGGAGCTCTCCTGATGGCCGACATCGCACACATCGCAGGTCTGGTTGCTGCGGGTGTCCATCCAAGCCCGATACCGTATGCAGATATCGTGACGACCACAACACACAAGACCCTCCGCGGGCCGAGAGGCGGCGTGATAATGTGCAGGGAAGAGCTCGCCCAGGCGATAGACAGAGCAGTTTTTCCGGGAATACAGGGCGGACCGATGATGCACACGATAGCTGCGAAGGCCGTCGCATTCCGGGAGGCGATGACACCTGAGTTCAGGAGATATCAGGAGCAGATAGTGAGGAACGCAGCAGCTCTCGCCGGCAGGCTCATCGAGAACGGATTTGATCTCGTATCCGGAGGCACAGATAACCACCTAATGCTGGTCAAGCTTCTGAAGGAGAACATAACCGGAAAGGAGGCAGACGAGGCCCTAGAGAGCGCTGGCATCGCTCTGAACAAGAACATGATTCCATTCGATCCGAGAACTCCATTCGTGACAAGCGGGATCAGGATCGGCACGCCAGCTGTCACAACCAGAGGCATGAGGGAGAACGAGATGAGGGAGATAGCGGATCTCATAACAGAGGTCATTCGGGACATAAGGAACCCCGCCACCATAGAGTCGGTCCGCTCCAGGGTCAGGGCCCTGTGCGAGAGGTTCCCGCTGTATCCAGAGCTCTGATGAGGTGATCCTCTCTTGATAATAGATGGAAAGGCGCTGGCGTCAGATATCGAGGCCGGGGTGAGGGAGAGGGTCGGGAGGCTCGGCTTCACTCCGGGCCTGGCCACGATACTCGTCGGGGACAACCCTGCCTCTCAGATGTACCTGAGAATTAAACATGCTGCATGCGAGCGTGTTGGCATACGATCGGAGAACATCGTGCTTCCCGGGGATACGGATGAGGACACCCTCATAAAAACGATCATGGAGCTGAACGGCAGAGAGGATGTGCATGCGATACTCCTACAGCTGCCGCTGCCGGGGCACCTCGATCCGAGGAAGGCGATGATGGCGATAGCTCCTGAGAAGGACGCAGATGGCTTCCATCCGGAGAACATGGGCGCGCTGCTGCTCGGCTCGGAGCGGCTTGTTCCATGCACCCCCAGAGGGATAATATATGCGCTAGAGCGGCTGGAAGTGAAGATCGAGGGTGCAGAGGCTGTCATCGTTGGGCACAGCAACGTTGTGGGAAAGCCGCTTGCAGCCATGCTCCTGAACAGGAACGCTACAGTCCAGGTCTGCCATGTCTACACCAGGGATCTGAAAGAGCACACCAGAGATGCTGAGATACTCGTGGTCGCTGCAGGGGTTCCCAGGCTCATAAAGGCAGATATGGTCAGAGATGGAGCATACGTGTTCGATGTGGGCATAAATAAAGTGAATGGCAAGACGGTAGGAGATGTCGATTTTGATGCCGTCAGGGAGAAGGCAGCTGGGATAACGCCGGTGCCAGGCGGTGTTGGGCCGCTCACCGTCGCAATGCTCATGAGTCAGACCGTGATGGCTGCAGAGCTCTCGCTCAAGAGGCGGAGATCATGAGCCTGATTATCGCGTTCTCCGGCAGGGAGGCGGTGATCGCAGGCGACAAGAGGAGCATAGCATTCGCCGGTGATTGCAGGTCGCTTGAGGAGGAGCTGTACTCTGGCAGGATACGCGATGATGAGGAGCTGCTCAGGAGGGCCGGAGAGCTTTCTGCGACGATATACATATCTGACGGCAGGGAGAAGGTCTGGCGTGAGGGGGATGTGCTTGCTGGAGAGGTGACTGAGGTCTCAGTCTCCAGCAGCAAACGCAGAAGGGTGTATGTCACATCCGGCGCGTATCTCATCGTGGATGTGATCGACGGGAACGCCAGGATCTCCGGGAGGGGTGGTGCCTCGCTCATCGTTCTGGGGAACAGGTACACAAGAGATGCTGCTGGAAGGGCGCTTCAGGGACTGGGGAGGATCAACGCTGATGCGATAGAGAGAGTGATGAAGGAGGTCAGCGCAGGAACCGCGACCATGAGCAGAGAGCACACGCTTTTGAGGGTGACTGCGTCTCATAAAGACCCAGCATCCGTTCTCATGCAGACCTTCTCGAGGGACTGCGAGAAGATGGGCTGGAGGTTATGAGGTCTGCTGTTATACTTGCCGGAGGAGAAGGAAGACGGATGGGCGCAGAGAAGGCGTCCGTCATGCTCTGCAACAGACCCCTTATCGAGCATGTGATCGAGAGAATATCTGATGTGGTCGATGATCTCATTGTTGTCATGAGAGATGAGGCGCAGGCTGCGAGGCTTGAATGTGCGACTTCCGGCTGCAGGGTGGTGATAGATCGCGCACATGGCGTGGGGCCGATCGCAGGCCTCCAGGCCGGAATGGATGCAGCGCGCGGACGCTACGCATTCGCAGCAGGCTGCGACATGCCCTTTTTGAATTCTGATATAATAGATGGTCTCTTCTCACTCGCTGATGGCCACGACGGCGCAGTTCCTGTTCTTAATGACATTCCTGAGAGGCTCCATGCGGTTTACCTCGCGAGACAGCTCGAGGAGGCATGCAGAATCGCGATCGTGAGAGGTGCGCGCAGGGTATCAGCGCCGCTGGCATGGCTTGACATCAGATTTGTGGATGCTGGTATCTTCAGAGGTGTGGATCCTGAGCTCCTGAGCTTCTTCAACGTCAATACTCCCGATGATCTCAGGAGGGCGGAGAGCATCCTGAGAGGGAGGACCGCTGAGAGGCGCATCAGTCTGCTGTGACGAAGACATCGGGAGAATATTCAAATGGTGGTGCGTCTCGTTTTCCGAAGATCGGGGGTTGGTATGAAATTCCCAGCGCTCTTATCATCTGATGACCTGCCAGAAGAGGCATCAGTTATGCTATGCGCTCGTTTCGACTTATCTTCGACTGCGTCGAAGGCCTGACAAGCGAATGAGTGTGTTCAGCAACCTCCCGAATGACCTCCAAGTTGCTGAATACATGAAAGCTATTTCCAGGACCAGAACAGCTTCCATTGGTCATCGGTTAAGGATTTTATGAAAATATAGTGATCATGAAATTTGACAAATTGAGATCTCCCCATAGTGGAGAGTTTGATTCAAATCGACAGCCTGTGGACTTGAGTCCTGATAGCAGTACTGAGGCGAGATAAGACTATTAAGTCCAATTCTACACATGTCGATCTTAACCGATGACGCATGGAACAGCTTCTTTTTCATGCTCGTGTGCTCGAATAAACTGATGTGCTCTCAGAACTCAGCATTCACTGGCACAATGCTGCATGGATGGCATGTGACATCCAAAAAAGTATATGTAGCTCGATCTCCAAAGAGACAATCAGGGAGCCCTGTCCCTCAGGGAGGTTACAGCACATACTACAAAGGCTGATGATGGCTGTGGCTCTGAACTGCCGGGCCAGGGCGGGAAGGAAGGATCTTATCTGTTTGACCTTTCGAATCCTGCTGCTCCCTAAGGGAGGACCTCACATGAGATACGCTCTTCTCCATATGGCCGTCATGGCGGCTCTTATCGTGTCCGCATCTGGACAGATCTCTGGCACAACATCATGCTGGGTGTGCCCTGTATGCGGCAGTGTTTATTCGCTCGAAGTCAGCGTGCCGGCCGGGGCTCAGTACTACCAGACAGCTCTGGGAAGCATAATGAGCCTAGATCCGAATAACCCTGACTGGTACTGTCCTACATGCTATTACACTCTCGGAACGCTCACCTTCGCTGGAAACTTCGTGCTCGTTCCATGCGAGGGTCTCACAGAACAGACTGGATATGTCACCGAGGATACCGGCGAGGAGATGGCTCCTGTTCAGACGCTCGAGACATCCCAGCTGGGCTCGCATGCGCAGAGCGATGCGGCAGGTCTCTACAATCTCAGTGGCAGCGTCCTGATGGTCGTTGCTCCCAGAAACTACCAGGAAATTGAGCTGAACATCCCGAAGGAGGCATTTGAGAGGCGCGGGCTGGATGTGGATGTGGGCTCGAAGGGCATCACCACCGCCACCTCTATGGGCGGTGAGAATGTGTCTGTGGATGTCGACATCAGAAATGTGAATCTATCAAAGTACAGAGCGGTCGTCTTCGTCGGGGGAATCGGCATAGAGGAGCTGAAGCTCCACCAGGACAGCGATTATGTGAACCTGGCCAGGAGCGCATATGACAGAGGGATGATCGTGGCCGCGATCTGCCTGGCTCCGAACATACTTGCGAGCGCAGGATTGCTGACGAACAGAAATGCGACATGTGCGGACAGCACGTATCTGATCCAGAAGAACGTGAACTACACAGACGCGCCTGTTGTCAGAGACGGCGCGATAATAACAGGCAGGGACCCCGGGGCGTCATCGGAGTTCGCAGAGACCATCATATCAGCCCTATCGGAGTTGCAGTACACAACAGGAAGGGTGGAGGAAAGTAGCGGCGCGCTTACGCTTGTGGGTATAGGCGCATCAGCATCTCCAAATTACAGATGCACGGTCTGCGGCTACGAGTACGATCCAGCGGTCGGGGATCCGAGCCAGGGGATCCAGCCAGGGACGCCCTTCGATGAGCTGCCGGCAGACTGGAGGTGCCCGCAGTGTGGCGCTGCGAAGGATAGGTTCGTGCGTGCGTGATGCTCTCAGAGAGGATAAGGCACGGGGGTCTACAGCAGATCTCCACCCTGGCTGTCCCTGCGCCGGAGCAGCTTCAAGATCTCGGAGGCTGCATGCTCTGCAACCTCCGGGATCCCCCTTTCCGCATCTATCACCACGAACCTCTCAGGCTCCCTCGAGGCCATGATATCGAAGTTCCTGCTCACCTCTCTCAGGAGCGTCTCCATCTCGAAGAGCGAGGTCGCGCCGCGCTTCGTGCACCTCTCCAAAGCAACTGACGGATCTATCCGGAAGAGCAGAGTCATATCAGGCATCAGCGACCAGGGCCTGTGAAGATCGTATATCCAATCGATCGGGATCATCTCCCTGAGAAGAGCGCCCTGGTACGCGGCGCGCGAGTCTATGTATCTGTCTGATACCACCACCTTCCCGCTGCTTATGGACGGGAGTATGCATGAGCGGAGGTGGTTCGCATGGTCCGCCATGAATAAAAAGAGCTGCTCGAGCGGCTCCTCTGTTCTCCTGGCCATTTTTCCAACAGGCCCCTCAGTCGGCTCTCTGGTGAAGACGAAATCCGGAAACCTCATCTTTAGCATTCCTGCGATGGTCGTCTTTCCAGCACCATCAATCCCCTCGAGGGTGATCAGAAGACCTCTGTCAGCCCGCATTATCCGCATCCCTGTGGATCTGCTGATAGGTTTTATTTTCGGTGCGATATCATTCGAGGCGCGAAAAGAGGCATCACAGAATCCATGATTCCGCAACGCCTCTTCCGATCCATCATTCGAGCCTGATCACCATCCGGGCTCAAGGTGTACGGGTGTAGCTCATACAGGTCACTGCTCCGGCAGTGCAGATCCAATCATGCCATCATCTGCCTCTGTCCCTATCAGCCCTGTGCACAGACACTGCCCGTTGACCCAGCGGCACATGGGGTTGCGCTCGCACTGCTGCTTCTCCGGATCATCTGGAATCAGTCCTGTGCACAGGCACTGCCCGTTGACCCACTGGCACATCGGGTTCTGCTCGCATCGCTGCTTCTCCGGATCGTCTGGAGGAATCAGGCCGCGACAGTAGCACTTCCCGTTGACCCAGCTGCACTGGGGGTTGCTCTCGCAGACCTCCCGTGGAGAGGGGCCTGGTGACGGCTCCGGCGGGATCCACTGATGGAAAACATCAACAACCACGCGGTTGCTGAACATGCCCCCTGAGTAGAGGAGACATTCATGCCTTCCAGGGATATCTGCATAGTACCAGATGCGGTAGAAGCCAGGGTCCACATATCCAAAATCGTACCTCCACACGAACCCCTGTGGGTATATCTCGTAGATGTAAACAGGCGATGCATCCGGAATGAACATCAGCATCTCTGACCACGTGCCAAGAGGCATTGTGGCATACCACGACCACCCGTTATGCCGTCTGATCCACATCAGGGGCGTGTCCTGTGGAAAGATCGCGCTGAACCTCCCCCAGGGCATGTAGCTGCCGCCGTAGTAGACGTAAGACGATTGGTCCATATCATCGAACGCAAGCAGCTCACCTAAATCAGTCTCTGGCGGGGCCTGGGTTGTGTAAACCGCGCTTTCCACCGCCGAGGATCCAGCCGCCTGGGGAATCGGTACAGATACCTCTTTTGCTCCAGACGATTGCAGAAGAGACTTGAAATCCTGCAGGCTCATATTCACAACGCCTGCGCCGGGGTTGAGGTCGTATCCGCCAAGAGCCAGACCGCTGATCAGGAATACCCCAACCAACACCCACATACATACATGCTTGATCACGGTATCACTCCCATATTCGGTCTCACAGCTACACTCCGCATGGACAATCCGGTCTGCGCCAGAGAGTCATGCCAAAGAGGCGTTCTCTGCAGCGCTTTTGTTGGGCGCATCGTTCCCTGGCGGCAGGGTGTTCCACGTGAGCCAGTACGTGCACACAGTTCTCGCCAGCTCCTGGAACTTGTTGAATCCAAGCGGCTTTATGAGATAGCTGTTAGCATGGTTCATGTACGCGTTTCTGATATCATGCCTGTTCTTTGATGTGGTCAGTATCACCACCGGTATGCTCCTAAGATCCTCAGAACGCTTGATCTCCTTGAGGAGATCCATGCCATCCATTCTCGGAAGCCTGAGATCGAGAAGGATGAGGTCCGGCCTGGGGCTGATGCTGCTGTCCACATATCTGCCACGATGGAGCAGGAAATCGAGCGCCTGCTCTCCATCACTCACCCAGTAGATCCTTCCCATGTTCATTTCTTCAAAGGATCTTATAAAGAGTGACGCATGGTTCTCGTCGTCCTCCACAAGCAATACCGATGACATATCACACCCACTTCAACACTTCTGGTGACTTCCCGCATGCCCTGAACCAGAGCCTGCACCCTTTGCTTCTCTACCATTTCATGATGATGCCTGATACGACTCTGCTCTTCCCGATAGATCCTTCAGTGGCTTTCTCAGGTGCACGACGCGTATGATCTTACACGACAATCTCTTTTATGCAGTCTCGGCTGAGACAGACGTTGCAGCATATTTATTTGATGCTTCCGGAATGTACGGTGCCGCCAGCCGATCTCATGAACTGCTCGAATATCCTGTCTCCCGTCATGCTATCCGGCTCAAACCTCTCCCTCGGATGGGCCATGCATCGTGAGGCCTCTCTGAGACTGTGATAATCACCAGACCCATATGCTGCTATCATCGCAGCGCCCAGCATCTCTCCCTCTGGCACCCTCTGTGAGACAACCGGCAGGCCTGTTACATCTGCCTTCATCTGGTTCCAGAGCTTCGAGACCGACTGTGTTCCTGTCGTTCTTATCTCTTTAATGTATGCGCCCATTTCCTTAAACCTGTCGATCACCAGCCGCATCGCGCATGCGCACCCCTCCATGATCGCTCTGGATACCTCAGGCAGTCCGTGAGTTAAGGAGATGTTGAGCATCGCGCCCATCGCGGAGATGCTGTGGCGTTCGCGGGAGAGATACGGCAGAAAGGTCAGACCGCCTGATCCCGGAGGCGAGGTCCCGGCCTCTGCTGCCAGCTCCCATGGATGCTTTGAGACAAGAGCTGCCATCCACTCCATGCTCAGGCCCGTCGTCGAGAGCGACGCTCCTGTGTGCCAGAGAGCTCCATCCAGCGGGTGAGGAGCTGTGTAGAACCCCTCGATTGGGGCATCCCAGCAGAGCTCGATGCCCTCAGAGGTGCCGGCCTTATCGCACACAATCCCCCTCTCGAAAGATGCGGTCGCTAGAATCGCCTCCACGAAGTCGGGAGCGCCTGCGAACACCGGAATGCCGCCAGGCAGTCCGGAGCTCCGCGAGAGATCCGGTCCTGTACACCCTATCAGCTCTCCCATGATATGTTGCTCCGGGAAGATCCCGGGATCCAGGCCTGCTGCATCGATCTCCTCATCGCTCCAGGGAAGTATCTCACTTGAGGCGATAGATGCTGTTAAGGAGCCGGTGAGCTTCCATGCGATATAGTCCATCGGCTGAAGCACTCTTCTCAACCTTGTGAAGATCTCAGGTTTGTGGTTCCTGAGCCACATCGTCTGCGGGACATACCACGACGGCTGCACAGGTCTTCCAAGAAGCTCTGAGAGCTGAGATGCCTCCCGCTCAGCCCTTCTGTCCAGCCAGAGTATCGAGGGGGCGATCGGCTCCATTGATGCGTCGAGGAATACTGGGGATGGGCCGTGGCCGCCGATCGATATTCCTGATATCCCGGATGGTGGTTTCAGCGCACGTAGCGCCTCACACAGCGCATTCCAGAACACCTCCGGGTTGATCTCCACAAAACTCTCATGGCTCCTGAACTGCCTGTACCGGTTTACAGCGCCCCTCACCAGATCTCCCTCGTGCGTGAACAGCCCTGCCTTGACGGAGGTGGTGCCGATATCGATGCCGAGATACATATTCACACCACAATCTCAACCTGCTTGTAAAGGCATTCTTACGGCCATGCGCCTGTGCGAGCTGAATGAGTGCTTCTGGACCGGCCCTGCATGGGGTTGCTGTGCCGGGATCGATTCACACAAAATCCGCGAGACCGGTCTGCTTCACCTTATCTGATCTGAATAAAGATTCTATCTCCATCCTGATCAGCTCGAGCCGCTGGCGCGTGTAGCTCGACACGCCGTACTCCTCCGCGACCTTCATCGAGACCTCGAGGTACTTTCTGACGCTCCCCTCATGGACCGTGAGCACCAGTTTCCCCCCGCACTTCGGGCAGAGTTCGCTGAGCGGAGGCCTCCTGTACTTCGCGTTGCATTTCACACATCGCACGCTCTGGCGCGAGAACGCCCTCAGGTTCCCCATCAGATCTGGCAGGAAGTGCGAGTTTATCACACGCTCAGCCACATCGGTAGCATCAACCGCCCTTATCAGCCGCGCGAGCTCCAGCTGAGATTTCATCTTGTCGATCATCGTCTCAAGGGTCTTGTAGGAGCTGTTCTTCGGCCCCCCAGCGATATCATCTGTATCATGAGTGAAGCCGAAGCCAGAGTACTGCCCCTCGCCTCCAAGCCGCTTGGAGACAAGATCGACAAGCCCCTCAACGTCCTTTGGGTTCGCGCTTCTCAGGCTCGCCTCGTAGAGCTCGAGGGGATACCTGAAGGAGAGATCGAGATTGTGGGCCTCTTTGTCGACCTCTGCCGGATTGATTCTTGTTGTAAGGACGAGAGGCGCGTCCATCTTCCCGCCCCTCTTCTCCGGCAGGTAGGACCTGGAGAAGTTCAGCAGCGCGTCCATGAGCAGCATCACGCAATCCTCATCGCCATCACAGTTTCTCCTCTTGGCAGCATGGAAATAGGGATGCGCGTATCCAGCGCTCGCCCTCGTGAAACCGATCAGCCTGCAGAGAACTCCTGCGGATGTGTGCGGGGCAAGACCGATCATGAGTCGCCCTATCAGGTCCTCCGGTTTCTCAGCTCTGTAGTACGGCTCCAGTCCGTAGAAGCGGACGAGAAGATCGTCCACGAACCTCGAGACCCTGAGAAGCCAGTCGCCGGCATCCCTGCAGAGCACAACATCCTGGACCTTGAGCTCCAGGATTTGATCTTCCCTCTCAAGTGGTATTCCGTGGATGTCATGCGTGTACCCGAGATCGAGAAGGACACCCACACTGGTGCCGATCTCCCTGGGGCGGAAGTGGGTGAGAGGAAGGTCTGTGAGATCGTACCTTGAGGTTCCATCCTTGAATATGAACACGCCATGCTTTGCTCTCAGCACACCCTTCTCGAGCGGCTCCGGCGTGGAGTCCCTGGACGTGAGCCCCATGACGCCCCTGATGTTATCAGCACGCTCCCCGAGGGACTCCAGGGCTCTTGAGAGGGCTCCCTTCACGTCTATCCTCATCCGTGTGGCTGCGCTCGTCTCCGTGCCGCACCTCGGGCATTTCTCCTCAGCGCGCACCCCGCAGGATGGACACGCACGCACACGCTCCGTATGAGCTCCACACTCACATCTGAACGCGAAACCCTCCTTCCCGCAGGATGGACATCTTCTTCTTTCCACAACCGCCTCTATGAATCCATGCTCTGCAGCCTCGTTCACAAGACGGCTCTTCCCCCCTTCAGAGCCTGTCGGAAAGAGCACATGCGGTGGAGGTCGCATCTCCCTCCTGTCTGATTTCTCCGGTCTACCCATCCTGCATCCGATCCTGGTGGGCGCCCTCGCTCTGATCACAAGACCGGAGAGCTGATTGACAGCGCTCAGCGCATCACCTGCATTCAGATCCTCTCTCCTCCAGCGCCTGCCGCTCTCGTCCACGCCCAGACAGAGCAGAAGTGGGCGCGCATCCTCCACCATTATCCTCCCATCCCTGATTTTATGCTGGACGAGGAGCTTCTCCAGGATCTCCTTTGTATCCTCGCGCAGATCCATGAGGAGGATATCCCCATCGATTGTCCCCTCTGATGCTGCATCCGCAAGCAGATCCAGCTCATCCAGGGTTATATCATGCCAGAGGTATGTGTGATCGGGATGGAGCGGCACGCCGAGATCTCTGGAGAGCTGTATCGCTGTTCTTCCATCAGTGTGCTCCATGCCCTCAGGATCACCGCCCGCCCTTCTGAACTCCTCCGCCCACCACTCGAATGTGTAGGATGCGGGCGCAAGCGGCCTGTTGTTCTCCATGAAGTCCCCAAAGCTGATCAGGATCTCACCCAGGTCTATGATCCTGGAGATGTTTCTCTTTAGTGCTTCAGGGCTCGATATCCAGGGAAACGCTGACGTGTCGTCTATGCGCACGACATCGCCGTTAACCAGCCTGACAGTGGGACCTTCTATGCTGCTAACCGGGGCTACGGCAGCAGCCTTGCCGGGCTGCTCGACCTTGATCTGGGTTCCGGGCGCGAGGAAGTGATTCAGCACCATCATTGTGGCCGGATTTATGCCAGCAGCTGCAAGACCTGTGTTTCTGGATCTCCCGTAGCGCAGCCTGAAGCCACCTGGCCTGGATGGGTGGGAGAACACAGGCCTGCCCGCTATCAGATCTCTCAGAAACTTCTCGCTGGATCCCCCGCCATCCTTCTTCTCACCGCCGAGCGCATCGAGCCATCCCCATCCATCAATCCCGAGCTTTGAGACATGCTTCTTGATCTTCGGGCGCTTCAGAGCGATGCCCTCTGCGGAGACCAGGGCGATGCCGCCCCGAACCCTGTTCGTCTCAACCCTAGGGAGGTCCCGGTAGCCGGAGACCTCCTCCTCCTCGGTGGGCTCGCCATCTATGCACACGGGACAGTTTCTGATTATCATCCTGATCTCATCATCGGATGGCGTGTACTGGAGGTGCTGAAGCCGCTTGTAAAGTCCGATCTCCTCGACGTACCTCTCTATCTCCTCCTCTGTGGGTCTGTACGGGGCGATGCCCATGCTCCTCCTGACGTAATCCGCGACAAGCACAGATAGCGCCTGGGCGGTTCCGCCCGCTGAGCGTATCGGGCCTGCGTAGTACACCTTCAGGTACTCGCTGCCATCATCATTTTTCCCCAGCCCGACCCTGGCTATGCCCTCAATCGGCGCCGCAACCACCCCCTCAGTGAGAAGCGCCACGGAGGTCCTTATTGCCATATCTATCGCATCGAGCCTGCTCGTGCCTTTCCCCCCCAGACGCCCCTCAGCGAAGTCCCTGCCAATGGCGAGCGCCGCCTCCTCTCTGCTGAGCCCCTGCGCCTCAAGCTCTCTTATCCTGGTTGCGACTCCTGGTATGCCGACGAGCTTCTCGACCCGTTCAGCCAGGTCAACAGCTATGGGTATCTCGACATCAAGCTCCGGATCGAGGCCCTTCGATCTCGCCCTCCGGGCGATCTCCATCTCCTCTCTCAGGGCCTTCTCAAGATACTCGAAGTACTCAGCGCTCAACTCCTCCTCCAGAGAAACAGACCTGTCACGGGATCGTGTTCCCTGACAGGGGGCTCTCCATCAAGACCTGTGATGTGAAGCTCAGCAGCAAAGACCCTGCCGCCGAGCAGATGCCCTCCAATCATATTGTAGTTCTCATCTGCGAGGGCGATGTGTGCATGGACGAATCTCTGCCCGTCCCTTAAAGAGATGTTACCGGTGCAGGATGCGATCTCGAATGCCCCCTCAAAGCTGCGCTGCCTGTACGCCTTTTCCTTCTGATCGTAGTAGGCGAGATCAACTGACGATAACGCTCCTATGACGCTGAAAAATCCCGCATTTATGAATAGAGCCGCAGCCATCTCTCCTATCGCCTCCATTATATCAGAGCCGTGCTGCAGCCCAACCATCACCATCTTCGGCATGTACCTCCACCTCCTGTGGATCTTCACAGAACCTGCCAGGGCGCAGGGCATCGGAAACTCCGGTCTTCAGGCAGGAGCTGCTGACCGCCACAACAGCGCTCGAGAGTTCAGGCCAGTTGAGGCGTCTCGAGCGTGTTTGAATTCATGCGGGCTTTAAGTTTCCGCTTTTATCCGTCGAATGACTTGCCCGAAGATAGCAGTCATGCTGTGCACTTGTTTCGACTTATCTTCGACGTGGCCGAAGGCCTAGCGATGGAACGAGTGTTCGGCAAACGCTGCTGAATATAAGAGCGTAAGTTTCGTCCTCTCCCCCAAAGCCACCCTTACTGGAGCCTGATGCTGCCTGCCCTCAGGCCGCTCTCGACTATCCTGCCGATGACCTTCGAGCCAGGTCCCATTATCCTGCACGCGTCATCTGCCTGCTCCTCAGGGAGCACCACGACAAAACCCATGCCCATGTTGAACGTCCTGTACATCTCAGCATCATCCACTCCCCCCAGCTCCTGGAGGAACCGGAATACGGGCTGCGGCTCGATGGGGTCTGTTATCTCGAAGCCGAGATCTGTTATGCGGTGAAGCTTGAGGAGTCCGCTGCCTGTTATGTGTGCAAGGCCATGAACATCGCATCTCTGGAGGAGCTCCAGGACCTCTATGTATATCCTGGTGGGTGTCAGCAGGATCTCGCCTATGCTTCTGGAATCGCCCGGCATTTTATCGAAGTATGTGTAACCGGAGCTCTCGATTATCCTCCTTGCGAGGGTGTAACCGTTGCTGTGCAGACCCGTGCTTGGCACCCCCACCACAGCATCTCCGGTGCGGATCTTCTCGCCAGTGATCACTTTATCCTTCTTCACATAGCCTATTGCTGTGCCGGCCAGATCCAGGCCCCTGATCATCTCAGGCAGCGATGCAGTCTCCCCGCCGACTATGCTGATGTTGGAGATCTCAGCGCCCCTCTCGAGCCCCACAGCTATCTGCTCTGAGACCTCAGGATCGACCCTCTCCACAGCGAGGTAATCAACAAAAGCCAGCGGCTCAGCGCCTATAGCGAGGAGGTCGTTCACGTTCATAGCGATACAGTCTATCCCGATGGTGTCCCACTTGCGCATCGCATTTGCGATCAGTATCTTGCTCCCAACGCCATCGGTCGTCATCGCTATCGCGAACTCGCCCATGTCGATCAGGCCAGCATAATGTCCTATACCGGTAAGAGGTGCGCCTAAACCCTTTCTGGAGAATGTGAGCCTCCGCTTCATCGCATCGATGGACCTGTTCTCCAGCTCGATATCAACGCCGGCCTCGGAGTAGGTCATCCCCTTCATGCGTGCTCACCATTGAGTTTGAACTCCCTGTGTATCTCCTGCACAGCACGTTTTCCATCCTTCGATGCGACTACGAATGATATGTTGTGCTCGCTCGAGCCCTGACTGATCATCCTCACGTTTATCCCTGCTCTCCCCATGGCGCTGAAGAGGCGGCCGGCTACACCAGGGGTGCCTGCCATGCCAGATCCGACAACTGCGACTACGCAGACGTCCTTGTTGTGGGTGATATCCTTCACGATCTCCCTGGGGAGATCACGCCTCAGGGCCTCCTCTGCCCTGTCGAGGTCCTTCTCCTCCACTACCATCGATATATTCGCCTCTGACGAGCCCTGGCTGATCATGATTATGTTCACACCAGAGTTTGCGAGGGCTGAGAATACCTTGGCCGCGACTCCAGGGGTGCCGATCATCTCCGCACCTGAGACGTTGAGCAGTGCGACATTTGTGGAGAGGCTCACAGCCTTTATGACCCCGTCCTTCAGCTCCTCCTCCTGTACTATGCGTGTGCCCGGGCTGTCGGGATCGAATGTGCATTTCACTCTTACAGGTATGCCCTTCTTTATTGCCGGCTCGATAGCCCTTGGGTGAAGCACCTTCGCTCCGAAGAAGGAGAGCTCCATAGCCTCTATGTAGGATATAGTGGGTATGGTCTTGGCAGACGGGTCTATCTTGGGGTCTGCTGTCAGGACTCCAGAGGTCTCCTTCCAGAACCAGATCTCATCCGCGTCTATCGCAGCGCCGATTATCGATGCTGTGAAGTCTGACCCGCCGCGCCCGAGTGTTGTTGTTATGCCGTTCTCATCCTTTGCTATGAATCCTGTGACAACAGGTATTCCCTTTATGGGCAGCAGCCTCTTCCCTATGAGCGCGTAGCTCTTCTCGAGAGGCTTCGCATTTCCGTAATCGCTGTTTGTGATTATCCCCGCGTCTCCGCCTGTATAGTACTTCGACTCAATTCCCAGATCCCTGAAGACGCCTGAGAGTATCGGGGCTGAGAGCTGCTCGCCAAAGCTTGATATGTAGTCTATGGATCTCGGCGTGAGCTCTCCGAGATAGCATATCCCAACGTAGGCCTTCTCAAGCATGTCGATCTTCTTGCATATGTCTGATCTGATCTCCTCGCGGATCGCATCATCTGATATCGCATCTTTGATTGCCTGCTCGTGTCTCTCAGCAAGCCTCTTTATGAAATCCTCGACGTCGGAGACCCTGCCATATTTCGCAGAGGATCTCGCACATTCCAGCAGATCATCGGTGACCCCCTGGAGGGCAGAGGTCACCACCACGATTTCATTCCCTGAGCTGAATCCCCTCACAAGCTCCCCAACGTTTCTGAGCCGCCTGCCATCAGCTACAGAAACCCCGCCGAATTTCATTACCAAGCGTGCCATCTGGAACCCTGCCCCATACCAGCCATACAACGATATAAGCTTTAGGATATGACAGGGGGACCTGTCCGAATAACATTATTAACTTCTCGCGGCGTTGTAGTAGAACATAAACATTTTAAAGAAGTTGTTCCAGCATTCTATAGCTCTTGTCCATCGCAGGCTTCCAGGTTTCTTATCCTTGCATTTGAAGTTCACGGTTATGGAGCAGAAGAATATTTTTGCTCTCGCTCTTATCAATCTGATAACTTGCCCGAAGAGGCACCAGTCGCGCTGTGCGCTCGTGACGAGCGAATGAGTGCATTCAGCAACCAGTATGCATATCCTTCAAGTTGCTGAATACATAAGAGCGTTTGCTCTTTGCTTGAAGGAGGGAATACAGACTCCACGAGGCTTCGATCACTCTCGACTGTCGTCGAGAGGCCTCAACAAAGTTGAAGCCCCAAAAGATTCGTATCCGACTTTTATGCCAGGCCGGCAGAGTGCGTCTCTGTACGATGGTCCTTTGTCCAGAAAGATCTCCTCCGGCTTACACATGCTCAGGACTCTTTTCAAGAATGCATGAGATGTCGTGCTGTTTCTTGCTGAGGGCAGCGTGCCGAAATTGCTGTAAAAGTATGGTAGAGAATCCTGACGATCGGAGTTTGCTGTTGGAGTGCTCCGTAACATTAATTTTTAACCGTATTGTAGTGTCGTTTGAGTTTTGCTCTGGCGTTATCTTTGCTGAACTTCCACTGTACAGTTGCGCGGATTGCATTTCGTTCCTGTTGCCAGATATTGATTTCGTCTCTCAGTTTGTTGATGTCAGGTATT